>DASXXL010000773.1:0-4956 GCA_036503085.1 Pyrinomonadaceae bacterium
CGCGATCGATGGTCGTCTTGTCTTTCAGCGTCGTTTCCAGATATTTCGCGATGTCGGCCACTTCTTTCGCCCGATCGACATTCTCCTGATGGTCCTTCTCGGCCATCTTGATCGCGCGTTTCGCACGAATCTCTTCTTCGAAGCTCGTCAGCGGAGCTTCTTCTTTGTCGGTCGACGGATTAACCGGAGTGGACGGAGGAGGCGTCGCCCGCGGCATAGCAGTCTGCGCGCTGACCGCACTGAAGCTAAGGATGAGCAGCGCGCAAGCGCAAAAGACTTTCATGAACATTCTGACGATTCCCAAACCGCTCACGTTGTACGTCGAAACTCAGCCAATACCTTAACCATCGGCACGCCGACCCTTAAACGGAAATCTCAGCCACGAATGAACACGGATGCACACAGGTAAGAAGTTGGTTTAAGCCGCATTGAGTCTAGGGAAGACGTCCGGGGTTGTCGGGCGTATTGATGAACTCGCCGGGCTTGCCCGCACGCTTCACGATGATCGTTTGCGGCTGCAGCCGCTCGGGCGCGCGCTTCTTACCTTGCGACGAACTGTAAACAATCAAGGTCGACTGCGGCCCCGCATGTACACCAGCGAGCCGCACCGATGCAAAGTCTTCGACTGAAAACTTCGCCGCGTATGCTCCTTCTTCCTGTGGTTGAAGAGCAGCGGGCGTAACCGGCAACACAGTCTCTTCAGTCTTGCCGTCTTTGCGACGACGAAACTCGAGCTTCACGGAAAGTCCTGACAATTGTTCGTTCGAAATGTTCTTGACCACACCGCCAACAGTCGTCATTCCTTTTTCGAGTGTTGGTTCATCGACAACGACGTGCGCGAGCGCTGGTCCTTTCGGCGTCGGTTCAGGCACGGCCGGAGGAGTGTTCGCCGCCACTTGCCGAGCGTGATACTTACGCACAGCCGCATAGCCGGCGAGGAGAACGGCCGTAACCGCGATCGCGCAAACGACCGCGAGGAGTTTGCGCTTGTTGGATTCTTTTGCTTGAGAGAGAGCTTCTTCCGGGTGAAATGGGTCGTTGAACATTCGAGATTACTTCAAGTGATTTATTAGGGCTGCGGGAGCGTTCGCCCGGGAGCGGGCGAGCCAGTTACCGCAACGATGAGAGCGTCGAGAAATTCATCTTCCGAGAGGCCCGAGCTTCGCAAGGTGGTCCACTCGGCGCCGGTCGCGCCGTCCGTGCGTCCTTCGACTTTTGAGTTCACGGCGATGTTCGCAGTGTTGCCGTCGATCGGTTGCACTTCAACTGTAAGAGTGTAGCGTCCGCGGGTCCAACCACGCGCACCGGAAGCGGGAACATCGGCGTAACGGCTCAACTCGCCTTCGGAAACAACTGCGCCTTTCGTAAACGTGAACGGCTGGCTCACGATGATGCCGTCAGCCAATCTCGAAGCCGCATCATCGAGGACCAGCCCGCGATCGCGCATCACGTCCTGCACGGCTTTGATGATCACGTCGCGACGGCCAGTGAGTCGATAAGGATTGTCCAACGGCGGTGTCTCGCGTGTGCGGCCGCGGCCGAAATCGAAGCCGCGTCCAGCGCCGACGTCTGTCTTGTTACCGTTGTTAGCGGGCGTGCGTTCAGTGCCACTATCTCTGACACGCTCATTCTGTTTATCGACACCTTTGGCCGCCTGCGCAAACGCGGGCAGGGAGCATGCGAGCAACAACGCGAGACCGATGATTATGCGTGACATTTCAACACCCCAATTTGATCGACCGCCGTAAAAGTTCGGGGGACAGGTTTGGATAGTATCACTTCTGTTTCTGTTCTTCGAGATCGCGCTCATGTTCCCAGTTGCGGAGCGCCTGAACACCGGCTTCGAAATCCCTGCTGTTGTTGTAAAAGTTATGCGCGCCGTCGTCGCGATCTGGATTACGCACGTAGTAAAGGTAATCCGAGGTCGCGGGATTGAGCGCTGCTTTCAATGAGCTCTCGCCCGGCGATGCGACTGGCCCAGGCGGAAGTCCCGCAAAAATGCGTGTGTTGTAAGGCGAGCGCCGTTGAATATCACTGAGATAAACTCTGCCGTCATAACGCCACTTGCCCTCCAGCTTCGATGCGTAGATCACGGTCGAGTCAACCGCAAGGGGAATATTTTTTTGCAGCCGGTTGTAAATCACCGAAGCGACGAGCGGCCGGTCTTCTTCAAGCTTTGCCTCGGTCTCGATAATCGAAGCGATCGTGACGATCTCGCGCGGCGTCATATTTAAACTGCGCGCGCGCTCGGTCCAGTCAGGCTTCCACACGCTGCGAAAACGTTTGACCATCATTTCAACCAGATCGGCAGCGGTGGTTTCAGGCGAGAACTCGTACGTGTCAGGGAATAGATAGCCTTCGAGATTCGTCGCCTTCGGATCGATATCGCGAATAAGGCTCACGTTATCCATTAAAGCTAAAGCCTGAGCTTCGCTCGCGAGATGCAGTGCCGGCAGCTTCACCATCTCGCGCGCGATGTCCCAGCGCGTCCAACCTTCGGGAATCGTGAGGCGATCGAGACGCCGTTGGCCTTGTTGCAGCCTTGCTACTACGCTGAGCGGTGAGATTGGCGAAGGAAAGTCATACTCGCCGGCTTTCAGTGTCGCGCCTTTGCCGGTGCTCTTCAGGTAAAGCTTCAGCGGCCACTCGTGTTTGATGATACCTTCGGCCACGAGCTTGTTGATGATCCACGACGGGGAAGAACCTTTAGGGATCTCGATGTACTGGCCGCTGCGGGCGTGATTGACCGGTTTGCGCAGATCGGAGTAAACCCACGCTCCGGAGACCGCGCTTGCCAACACGACGAGCGCCAGGACGAGAAGTAGGAGTTTTTTCATCTTGGATTGGGGGCTACCAATATTCTGTCTTGGTCTACTTGAATAAAGTCGCGCAGGATCATTGCCGCCGCTTCGCCGTCGATCAGGCCGGGTATATCTTCAGGCTTGTGTCCCTCGGCTTTTAGATTCCCCATCGCCTCGAAAGATGTCAAGCGCTCGTCTTGTAAATAGACCGGCTGCTGGATCGAACGGGCCAGGTTCGTCGCGACTTGGCGGGCCTTTGTCGCGGCCTCACCCGAAGTGCCGTCGAGATTTAGCGGCAAACCAATGACGACGGTTTGTGCGTCATAGCGCCTGATCAAAGTCACGATCTCCTGAAGCAATCGTTTCCAATTCGAACGCTTGAGTGGTGAGAGTCTTTTGATCGTGACTAACCTGTCGTCCGATACGGCGAGACCGACAAGTTTTTCTCCGAGATCCAACGCAAGGATCGGTCCCGCAGGGATTGAGAATGCTTGATGATGGTTCATGCTGCCTGTATGATACGGGTCGTTCGCAAAAACCCTGCGATCTTTGTCACTCCGGTAGTCCTGAGCGTAATCCAAGAGGTAGTTAAATGTCATTTCGCACCAAGTTCATCCTGATTCTGCTGTCAGCCACACTGACGTTATATACGGTTGTCGGCGGTTGGATTTCCACCCGCGCGCAGCAACCCGCAAACGATCCCAATGCACAACTACGAATTTTTGAAAGCGTGCTACAGCACATTCAGAACGACTATGTAGATGAGCCAAACATGGACAAGGTTCGAGCCGGGGCCCTGCGCGGACTCGCTTACGGTCTCGATCCTTATTCGACTTACCTGACGCCGGAGCAGGTGCGTGAGTACAACGCCGGAAACAAAGACAACCAGGTGGGCATCGGCGCCGAGCTTTCGCAGGTCGCCTCTTATCTTTACATTATCGCGCCGATGAAAGGCTCGCCCGCGGACCAGGCAGGACTCAGGGCCGGCGACATCATCGAGTACATCGACAACAAAGCGACACGCGACATCTCGCTCTACGACGCGAAACAACTCTTAAACGGCGCGCCGGGAAGTGAAGTAAAACTGCGCGTGCTGCGAGCCAACTCGAGTCCGTTGACCATCAGCGTCAAACGCGGCAACTCGCACGCACCCGCAGCAGAAGCGCGAATGGAAGCCGGACGCGTCGGCATTCTGCGCATCAACAGTTTCAATGACGGTGACGCAGCCGACGTCAAAGCGCGTTTGCAGGACCTGATGAAACAAGGCGCGCAGAAGATCGTGATCGACCTGCGCGCGACGGCGGGCGGTTCACTGAACGAAGCTGCCACGGTGGCGAACCTGTTCATTAAAGACGGCGTGATCGCGGAGACGATTGGCCGTGAAGGCAAAGCGTTGAAGACCTTCAGCGCCGACCCGAAAGAGGCAATCTTTACCGGTCCGGTGGTCGCTCTGATCGATACGGGCACGGCCGGCGCGGCTGAAGTCGTGGCTTCAGCTCTCATCGAGAGAAACCGCGGCCAGGTTGTCGGTGAGAAGAGCTTCGGCGCGGGCACCGAACAGCAACTGTTCCAGTTGCGCGGTGGCGATGGTTTGTTGTTGACGACGGTGAAGTGGGCGTCCTCGAACGGCAAGACGTTTCTCGGCGAGGACCGCGCGCATTCAGGTGTTGCGCCTTCGGTTGAGGTTAAGAGCCAGGACGTGGCCGATTCGGTTGACCCTGATGATCTGACGGGCAACGACGATGATGCGGTCGCGAAACCCGATGCTGATAAAGACAAGCACGAGGCGACTACGCCGCCAGCGGCGAAACCGGCCGTCGAGGATTTGCAGCTCAAGAAAGCGCTCGAATTATTGAAAGACAAACCGGCGCAAAGAGCGGCTTAGCATCGATCACCATATCGAACTCATGTATTCGATATGGGGTATAAAGTTCGATTCGCAACCTAACAGACTTATTGGGCTTCGCTTGTAAATTTCTTGCGAAGCCCTTTCTTCCTTCGCTCTCCTGCTAAAATCGCGCTGTTTCTGACCCGTAGACGTTCACCCCGACAAAACAGGAATACGTTTTGCAAAAGCTAATGCGTGCTTGTGGCACTTGGACTTTTTGCAAGGAGAAGCAGAGCGATGATTTTGACGCACAAACTACTTCCAGTC
>DASXXL010000774.1:0-6428 GCA_036503085.1 Pyrinomonadaceae bacterium
CGTCCAATCCGGGCAGCGCCGCGCCAGCCCTGATGCCCAACACCAGCGAAACCGAAACGACCGCAGCTTTGCCGGGATTCTCTTTGACCCAATCACGCGCTTTCAGCACACCCGCAGTCGCTGCGGTCGAAGCACGCGTCAACCGCGCCCCCGTGTCATAAACCTGCGAGGCGCGATCGTAGTAAGTCTTCGCTTCACCAAAAACTTCACCGGCCTTCTTGCCGGCATCACCCGCAACATCGCGTACGACCTTGCCCGCCTTCTTCACGCCACTCGCCGCACGCCGCGCGGTCTCGTTCATGTCTTCATCGTCGGCAATGCGCTCAGCCTCAACGCGCAGACGCTCAGCGCCATTCGCCATCGTCTCGGCGCCGCGCTTCGCCGCTTCACCAGCCGCTCGCGCGCCTTCACCAACCAGGTCAGTAATCGCAAACTTCTCGTCGAGCTCGCGGGCCTTGCGGCGCACCGCCTGCTGCCACTCGTCGACCTTATCTCTGTAATCAGCCATGCCTATCCTCTCGATGCCATCCCCAGATTGCCGTCGCCCTGTACGTCGCGTTGTACGTCGGCGGCCGCCACCGAGTTCGAGCGCCTGCCGGACGCGCCGACCACGCGATCGCGCCCCGCTCGCTTGGCCTCGTACAAAGCGACGTCCGCCGCCTTTAGGATGCCGGCTGCAGTTTGCGCGTCTGTCGGGCATTCCGCAACCCCGAAACTCGCCGTAACCTGCTGGCCCGAAGGGATCTTCAACGACCGAATCGCGAGTCGTAAACGCTCGGCGACTTCAACCCCGGCTTGCTGATTAGTCTCCACCAGCAACACGGCAAACTCTTCCCCGCCGATGCGCGCGGCGAGATCGATGCCGCGCGTGCCTTGGCGCAACACCCGGCTGATCCGGCGAATGGCGTCGTCGCCCGCATCATGTCCAAAACTGTCATTTAGTTTTTTGAAGTTGTCGATATCGATCATCAACAAACTGAACGGATGGCTGAAACGCTCGGTGCGACCGACTTCACGCTCGAGTTGTCGTTCGAACCGGCGGCGATTAGCGAGACCGGTCAGGTGATCCGTGAAAGCGGCCTCTTCGCATACATCGAGGTATGCCTTGAATTCGAGCAGCGTCCGCGTCCGCGCCAGCAGCAGCTCTAAATCGGTGGGATCGGTGATATACCCCAGCGCGCCGACTTCCGACGCGCGACGCAAGTCTTCAGCACGCCGACCCACCGCCGTCTGCATGATGACGGGTATGAACTTGGTCAACGGATTAGCCCGTATTCGTTGGGCCAATTCGTAGCCGTTCATACGCGGCATCATGACGTCGGTAATCACGAGATCCGGTTGATACGACTCGATCGCAGCGAGCGCTTCATCGCCGTCGGTGGCCGTTGTTACGCTGTAACCGGCAAGGCACAGCGCGGCCTCGAGCAGGCTGAGTTTATCGGGGCTATCGTCGACGACCAGGATGTTAGCTTTTGGCTCCATAAGCGAGAAAGTTGGACCGTTATTATCTTGCCGCGGGTATGAGCTTCATGCTACATTGCCGCAACTCGGTTACCGATTCGTGCCGGTACTCGCCCAAGCATCGTCAAGATTCAAAGTCGAGAGAGTACACAAGCCCGGGGACACGCGCGGCCTTTCCTTACAGCGTTTGAAACAAACCCGCGCACGACCACTTTGAGTAAACGCAACCACGCTGCCAAAGGCGAATCAGTTTAGTAACTTTAACTCGACGCCCCGAGGGATATGTAAATGAACGCCCTGCTGGAACAGAAGCGCGCCAGGGACCTGAATCTGGAAGACCGCGCTCAAATAATCCGACGCTTGGAATTTGGTTCATCGTTGGCCGAAGACCTCGTTATGGATTTGGCTCGCAGTTCGGTTGTGTTGGATTTTCGCCGCCGCCGTTTCGTTTACCGCGCCGGCGAACCGGCAGATTGTCTTTATGCAATTATTCATGGCCGCATAAAACTCTGTCGTATCGAAAGCGACACGGGACGAGAAGCTGTAATAGACATCCTGCCAGAAGGATCGCTATTTGGTGAGTCAGCTCTTTACTCCACTGCGGGGCAACGTGCGAATTCCGCAATCGCCTACGAAAACTCCAGACTGCTGCGAATTCAGGTCGGGGACTTCAAACGGGGGATGGCTGAGGATGACCGGCTTCATGATTACACTTTCCGCCTGATCGGTCAACGACTTGATCACGCCGAGCGGCGCCTGGCCGACTTCGCGCTCAATGCGATTCCCGCCCGTCTCGACCGTTTATTGGAGGATTTTTCGGTTCGTTACGGGGTCACCGAGGAGGAAGGCGTGCTCATCGATATTCCCCTCCCTCACCGCGAAATCGCCTCGATCGTGGGCTCCACCCGCGAGAGTGTTACTGTCCGCTTGAACGCCATGCGTCGCGAAGGTACGATCGCATTCGTCCGACGACGAATATTGCTCAAACGACCGGCATCGTTGTAATTCCGGCGTCGAAGCGCGTGCTTCAAGATTCATGAAGTGTCCAACCTGCGGGAAACCAACCGAGTGGAAAGATAACCCCTTCCGTCCATTCTGTTCTGAGCGTTGCCAACTCGTTGACCTCGGCCACTGGGTTGAAGGTGAATATCGAGTGCCGGGCGAACCGCTGCCGCGCGATCCAAACGAGCCGCCTTCGACAACTGATGATTTGGAGAAAGATGTTTAGAAGATTGAAGTTCAGGACTTTTTTATTGGTGGCTCTGGCTTGTGTAGTCACGGCCTGTAACAGTAACGATCCAACAAGCGAAACGACGACGAAAACTCCCGTCGCGAGTGCGCCGCCGGTCACGGCTTTGCCGATGCCGCCCACAAACGGCGGGACGATCAATAATCTCGGCTGGACCTTCGCGGGCGGCAGACGCAACGTCTTCGGCGATTTCAAAGGCAAAGTGCTGGTGCTCGATTTTTACGCGACGTGGTGCGATCCGTGCCGCCGCAGCGTGCCGCACTTGATCGAGTTGCAGAACAAGTACGCAGACCAGGGTTTGCAAGTAGTTGGTCTAAACGTAGGCGGCGAAGAGGATGAAGCAAAGGTGCCGGCGTTCGCGAAAGAGTTTGGTATTCAGTACACGCTCGCCTCGCCGGATGAAGAGCTGGTTACCTTTCTGCTGGCCGGTGATGAGAGCATTCCACAAACGTTCGTTTTCGATCGACAGGGTCAGCTCGCGCGACATTTGATTGGCTATGGAGAGTACGGCGACGAACAAATCGACAGCGCAGTAGAAGCGGCAATGAAAACTCCGGCGCCATAATCAAGCAGGGACTAATTTTGAGAAAAGCAAAAATACTGATCACGCTTGGGCCAACGTCGCGCGAGCCGGAGGTGGTGGAGAAATTAATTGACGCAGGCGCGAATGGCGTGCGCATGAACATGTCGCACGGCACGCACGAAGAGAAAGCAGAAGACATCGCGCGCGCGCGTGAAGCAGCGCGGAAAGTCGGGTGCCCGATCGCGATCCTCGTCGATCTGTCCGGACCAAAGATTCGCACGCGACGTTTGCAAGGCGGCCAGCCCGTCAAGCTCAATCCCGGCTCGTTATTCACTCTCACTACCGAAGACATTGCGGGCGACGAAAACCGCGTCGCGACTACTTATACTGACCTGCCGCGCGTGGTCCACCCGGGCACGCGTCTGCTGCTCGACGACGGTTCGATCGAGTTGGTCGTCGAAAGCACCACGGATACCGAGGTGATCTGTAGAGTTGTGGATGGGGGCATGCTCGGGGAAAGGAAAGGAATAAATCTGCCGGGCGTGGCTTTGCCGATCGATTCGCTGACGGAAAAAGACGTCGAGGATCTGAAGTGGGCGGTGGGGCAGAACGCGGATTACATCGCGCTTTCGTTTGTGCGGCGTGCGAGTGATTGTGAACGCGCGAAGCAACTGATTGCCGAAGCCGGCGGGCACGCGCCGCTGATCGCGAAGATTGAAAAAGCCGAAGCGATCGATCATCTTGATGAGATTATCGAAGCGGCGGACGGCGTGATGGTCGCGCGCGGCGATCTCGGCGTAGAAACGAGTGATGAGCTCGTTCCGGTTTATCAGAAACGCATCATCAAACACGCTATCGACAAGGGCAAGATGGTCATCACGGCGACGCAGATGTTGCAGTCGATGGTCAGCAATCCGCGACCGACGCGCGCGGAAGCTTCTGACGTGGCGAACGCCGTTTGGGACGGCACCGATTGCGTGATGCTTTCAAACGAGACCGCGACGGGCGCGTATCCGATTCAAGCGGTCGCCACGATGGCGCGCATCATCGAGTCGGCGGAAACGGGATTAGAGAAACGCGTCGAGCGCCTTGATACCTGGACCGGCAGGCAGACCGGACGCGTGAGTCGCGCGTTGTCGGAAGCCGCCGCGTTTGCGTCCGAAGAAATGGGAACGACGGTCACCGCTGTTTTCACTGATTCCGGATTGATGGCGCGCCGGCTTTCGTCACTTCGTCACAATCAACGCATCGTCGCGTTGACGCATCGTCCGGAAGTGCTTTGTGAGTTGTCGTTGATCTGGGCGGTCGAGCCTTTGCTGATCTCGAAGGCGCAGTCGACGGAAGAGATGCTGAAGGTCGGCGAGAAGGCTTTGCTTGATGCGGGCCTGGTCGATAAAGGTGAGACGATCGTCGTGATGGCCGGACGTCTTTCGGGGCTCGGACTTTCGAGCTCGGTTTCGATCTACACCGTCGGCGGCAGTCTTGGTCCAACCGTACAGTAGTCCTGCGCTAACGAGACAGTGATTCCGCGAATCAACATGCCGGCCGGTGAGTTGTTCGAGCTCATCCAGCCGGTTGTCGTTGTAATCTCCATCGTACTTTCCGCGTGGGTACTCGCGTCAGCACGCAAACGATTCTCCATATTTCTCGCCTTTGTTTGGGCGGTCGGCACGTTGTTTCTGCCGCTGGTTGTATTGCCTGTTTACCTGGTGGTAATTCTGTTCTGGCGACGGCCGGCTCTGTCGCGGCGCTGGGGGGTTGCATTGCCGCTGATTTATGCTGCGATACTGCTCGTCGCGGTCAGCCTTTATTCAAACCACGAGAACGCAACAGTCGACGAGCATCTCGCACGCGCAAATCGGGCGAAACTCGTTGAGGACCACGCCACGGCTATTCGCGAGTATCGTGAGGCCCTCACAATCGAAAACAATCCGCACACTCACAAGCTGCTCGCAATCGAGTTAGCTAACGCTGGGCTGGTGGATGAAGCGATGGCAGAGTTTCGTCTGGCCCAACAGGGAGGCGAGCCGGTTTCTTGTCCTGCAAACACACCGAAGTGTGAAGAAATCGTGAAAGGGATCGTTGGGTGGGGGCGCTAGCGGAGAACTGTCAGGATCTTCAGTCGACGAGAGGATCAGTCGGCGCCGATCATTTCGCCGACGCCCTTGCCGTCCTTCTGCTCCTGCGCCATTTGGGCCGGCGTCTTCTGCGGATCGCGCCAGTTATCGAGAATGCCGACCTGGTGAACGCACTGCAAAGTACACGTCGGCGCACACCACTTCTCGGTCTTATATTCCCGATCGAAATCTTCCATCGTGTACTGCTCGAGCGGAATGCCGGGATAACCGCGCTGCTGCGAGCACCAATGGACCAAACCTTCCTCGCAGATGTAGAGGTAGCGCGCGCCCGCGCGACAACGCCAGTTGTAAGGCTTGCCTTCCGCGATGCTGTCCTGAAACCAGTTCAAACGCGCATGGTCCTTGTTGCCCATCTTCTTCACTTGCTGAAAGATGTCTTTCTCGCGTTTGGAAAGCGGCTTGAGCGTGCCGTCGTTGTCGTGAATGACGCCCACGGTAGTCGAGAAGCCAAGCTCGGCCGCGCGATGCGCGACAGCCAGCGCGTCTTCCGGATTCTTAATCCCACCGCCGATCACTGAATTGATGTTGACGTGGAAGTCGGCATACTCGGAGAGATAACGGAGCTTCTTGTCGAGCACGCGCAAACTCTTGCGCGACACTTCATCGGGCTCGACGTTGTCGATGCTGATCTGCAAATACTCGAGCCCGGCTTTATTGAGACGTTTGATACGTTCCGGCGTGAAGTAGTAACCGTTCGAGATCAAACCGGCGATCATGCCGCGCTGGCGAATGTGCTGAATGATCTGATCGAGCTCCGGATGCATCATCGGCTCGCCGCCGGAGATCGTGACGATAGACGTGCCGAGGTCGGCCAGTTTATTCAGCCGGCTTTTAACGATCTCGAGATCGATGGGTTTCGAGTTGTGGTCGTACTCGTTGCAGTAGCCACAGGCGAGATTGCAACGACGCATCGGGATCAGATGGGCCAGAACCGGGTGGCGCGTGGAAACTAACGCACGAGTGATAAAACTCGCCTCACGCACCTTCAACTTTAGAAATTTGCTCTTCCGCATTTTGACGAAGACTATGCCACAAAAAGGCACAAAAAGCACAAATG
>DASXXL010000775.1:0-9486 GCA_036503085.1 Pyrinomonadaceae bacterium
GAAGAGTTGCGGCAACGTTTGACGCGCGGCGAGACTGCGGTGACGCGCGCGCAGGTTGAAGATGCTTACGCGCAAAACGCTTCGTTCTTTGCATCGATGAATCCGGATGAAGCGCGAGAACGCTTGCGACTCGATCTCGAAACGCAGGCGCGAATGCGGAATTATCGTGCGGGCCTCGAAGCGCTGCGGAAGAAATGGACCGTGGTGGTGAATTTCGTTGGGCCACCAGTAGCGCTGGGGTTGGACGATGGTTTGTCGCCGGTGAAAGGTCCGCCGAAAGCGGCGGTTACGATTGTGGAGTTCTCGGACTTTGAGTGCCCGTTCTGCCGGCAGGTGCAGGACACGCTTAAGCAGATCACGGAGCGTTACGGCGCAGACGTGCGGCTCGTGTTCAAGCACCTGCCGTCCGAGGGACATCGCAATTCGCTGGCGGCTGCGCGCGCGGCGTACTGCGCGGGCGAGCAGGATCGGTTCTGGCAGTTTCACGATGCGCTGTTCGCGGCGAAAGAACTGTCGCCGGAGTTTTACAGTGGCTTGGTTTCAACGCTCGGGCTCGGTCGTGACAAGTTTGTTGAATGTGTGGGTGCGGAGCGCTCTCGCACGGCTGTCTTGAAAGATGTCGAAGTGGCAAGGCGCTATCACATCGACAGCACGCCAAGCTTTTTGATTAACGGGAAACTGGTCAAAGGCGCTCTTCCTTTGGCTGAGTTTCAGAACCTCATCGAACGCGAGTTACCGTTGCCCCGAAAAACGTCCTCAACCAATTAGGAGACCTCATGAACCGATTGAATCGTTTTACGCTCTTCTCACTCTGTTTCTTTTGTTTGCCTGTGACTATGCAGGCGCGCTCCTTCAACTCCCAGGAGCCGCTAATCCGCGAGACTTATCGCAAACTCGAAATCTACAACGCCGCCGCTCAAATTTTTCAACAGGAACAGTCGGGGCAGGGTCCGCGCGCGCCGGCCCAGATCCGCTTCGAGCTCTCGGATTTTCGTTCGGGCAACATGCAGGAGATTGCTGCTCGGCGTTATGTCGAGTTGGTGACACTGCCCACCGGTGAGGTTGTGTCGTTGACTCACGGTAGTCACTCGCTCGACGGCGGCGCGGAAGAAGCGACTTTTACCGTCGCGTGGGAACACGGGCAGTATGCGTCGGTGTTCGACCCGCAATGGACCATCAACGATGTGCTTAATTTCGAGCCCGCGCGTTATTACGACGTTGAGAGTTACACATCGTATCAAGTGATGGTCAGTCTTGAGGGGAAGAGCCGCACTTACCGGGCTTTGGCTTTGTTTCATCGTGCGCCGCACGCAGACGATTCGGGCGCGCCAGAGTTTTTGGATGCGGTAGTCAATGGCGTGGATCGCGTTTGGGAGGAGAAGCGTCCGGCTTATAAGGCGAAGTCGACGCTTGATACGTCATCGCTCGACGGTGCGGCGACGGATCCGTCAATGGCGGAGTCGACGACGGATGATACCGCTTACGTGACGTTCGCGACTGTCACGCCGTTGTTCCACTGGTTCAGTCAGGACTTTGTCGAACATGCTTCCGGTAAACATTTCGGTACGGCGGATTTTGACGGTGTCTGCAGTGTGTTGAGTAGTAATCTTCAGCGTTGCGCCGTACGCGTCAGTAACTTCGCGGCTGCTGATAGCGGGACGCTGGACAATATCACGCCTTTCTTTTCGCATGTGGGTACCAAGGACTTAAAGACGGAGAACCGTAGCGGCAGCTTCGGCACCAGTATCTCTTGTGCGTCAGCCACGGGCGTGGCTTTCTCGTCTTGCCTGATAGGAACAAATTGTGGTGGAAGCGCGACCGTGACTTTGACTCTTTTTGTTACCGAGGCCGCCGCAACCGTAAGTGGTGGCAATCTGTGGCGTGACGTGAACGCGGAGCACTTCACTTGTAACCTCGGGACCGCGGGCGGCAACTGCACTGTAAGTCTCGGCGGTCTCTGTCCACCCGGCACCTTGCCGAACGGCTCCGGTCTCTGCTGTTCCTCCGGGATAGTCAGTTGCAATACGACTTTTGCGAGTCGTTGTATGCGGTATGGTGGTGACTATGATTTTTCGACCTGCTCGTGCCTCGGCTGCGATACGTGCGGCGGCTCGCCGATCGTTATCGACATCAATGGCGATGGCATCGCGTTAACGGGGACGAGCGACGGCATAGAGTTCGATCTGAATGGTAACGGCACGCGCGATCGTTTGGGTTGGACCATGGCTGGCTCCGACGATGCGTGGCTCGCGCTCGACCGCGACGGCAATGGGACCATCGATAATGGCTCCGAGTTATTTGGGGACTTCACGCCGCAGCCACCTGGGCCCAACAAGAATGGGTTTCTGGCGCTGGCTGAGTTTGATAAAGCCGTCAAAGGTGGGAATGGCGACGGCCTCATCGACGATCGCGATTCGATCTTCCGCAGTCTGCGGTTATGGCAGGACACGAATCACAACGGCGTTTCGGAGCCGGAGGAGTTGCACACGCTCGAATCGCTGAATGTGAAAGCGTTGGAGTTAGAGTTTAAGGACTCGAAACGAGTGGACGGTTTCGGCAACGAATTCAAATACCGCGCGAAGGTGAAAGATACCCCCGGGGCGTCGGTCGGCCGTTGGGCCTGGGACGTCTTCCTCGCGCATTGAGCCACGAAAAAGCACAAGAGGCACAAGCCAAGTAAAGGAGAAAACCAAACCTTCCTTTGTGGCTCTTGTGCCTCTTGTGGCTATTTTTTAAAGGGCGGCAAGGTGCAGCGGGCGGCTTTCTCTTTTTTCAACCCGAGCGCCCAGTCGCCTTGCATAAGGGTGTGAATGTCGCGGGTGCCTTCGTAAATGATTGCCGCCTTGCAATTACGCAGGTAACGCTCCACCGGATAATCATTTGAGTAACCGTTCGCGCCATGGACCTCGATCGCCATTGACGCCGCCTTCTCGCTGCGCGTCGTCGCTTGCCACTTCGCCAAACTCGTGGCCTTCGCATTTGCCGCGCCAATATTTTTCAAATACCCAGCGCGCAGCCACAGCAGATGGCTCATCTGATAATCCGCTTCCATCTCCGCGATCTTCTGCTTCACGAGCTGGTGATTCGCGATCTTCGTTCCAAACGTCTCGCGCTCGTTTGCATACGCAACAGACGCATCGCGCGAAGCGCGAATCACGCCCGTTGCTCCCGAAGCAACAGTGTACCGCCCTTGCTCGAGCGCAAACATCGCGATTTTAAAACCCTCGCCCTCTTCACCAACCATGTTCTCCTGCGGCACGCGCACGTCCTGCAATGAAAAATAACCCGTATTGCCGGCGCGGATGCCCAGCTTCCCGTGAATCGTTCCCGAAGAAAATCCTTTCATCGTACGCTCGACGATGAAACACGACATGCCGGTGTGATCGCGTTTGCGGCGCTTCTCTTCATCCGTCCAGCAGAAGAACAGAAAATTGTCGGCAAGGTCCGCGAGGCTGATCCACATCTTCTCGCCATTCAGCACCCACTCGTTTCCTTCACGTCGCGCAGTCGAACGCGCGCCCACCACGTCCGAGCCTGCGCCCGGTTCGGTCAAGCCATAGGTTGCGATCTTTTCACCCTTCGCCTGCGGCACTAAATACTTCTGCTTTTGTTCCTCAGTGCCCCACGTGTAAAGCGTCAACGAGTTCAGTCCCGTATGCACCGACATGACCACACGCAAAAACGTGTCGACCGCTTCCAGCTCCTCGCAAACCAGCCCGAGCGAAATGTAATCGAAACCAGCGCCGCCGTACTCTTCCGGAAGGCACACACCGAGCAGATTCAACTCCGCCATCTGGCGCAACACTGACGGCTCGAAGTGCTGCTTCTCATCCCACTCCTTGATGAACGGCGCAACTTCCTTCTGCGCAAACTCGCGCACGGTCTGCACCAGGGCCTTGTGATCTTCGGTCAATTCAAAATCGATCATTTCATTACTCTTTCAGTTGGGTGCTAAAAACGACCGGACATCTTACTCAAGTCCAAACTGCAATGTCCAAACTGCCTTTGCTATACTCGCCGCATGCCGAGAAAAAGCCGTGCCGAGAACGTGACCACTGTAGGTCTGGTGCAAATGTCGTGTGAACCCGAGCCTGAAAAGAACCTGAAAAAGGCCATTGCGGGCATCAACGACGCCGCCAAACGCGGCGCTCAAATCGTCTGCCTGCAGGAACTTTTCCGGTCGCAGTATTTCTGCCAAACCGAAGACATTCAGCTCTTCAAACTGGCCGAAACGATTCCCGGCCCGACAACCGAGGCATTGAGCAAGGTCGCGCGGCTACGAAAAGTCGTCATCGTTGCCTCGCTCTTTGAAAAGCGCGCGGCCGGCGTTTACCACAACACCGCGGTGATGATCGACACGTCGGGAAAAATCGTGGGCAAGTATCGCAAGATGCACATCCCCGACGACCCGCTCTATTACGAAAAGTTTTATTTCACACCCGGCGATCTCGGTTTCCAGAGTCACGACACCGCTTACGGCAAACTGGGCACGCTCGTATGTTGGGACCAGTGGTTTCCCGAAGCTGCACGCCTCACCGCACTCGGCGGCGCGCAGTTTCTCTTCTATCCGACGGCGATTGGCTGGCTGCCCGATGAAGATCCGGAAGTGAACGAAGCGCAGCACTCCGCGTGGGAAACTATTCAACGTGCGCACGCGATCGCCAATGGCCTCTTTGTCGTGGTCGTCAACCGCGTCGGTCGCGAAGGCAAGCTCACGTTCTGGGGCCAATCGTTCGTTGCCGATCCTTTCGGCCGCATCATCGCGAAGGCGTCGGACGATCGAGAAGAAGTGTTGGTCGTCGAATGCGATCTCTCGCGCATTGAAGAGACGCGCCAGAACTGGCCGTTTCTGCGCGACCGCCGCATCGACGCTTACGACGGTCTGCGCTTCCGCTTCGGTGACCAGTTATGAACTACGGGCTGCTGGACCTGGTCGGCAACATCGGCGTCGCGATCCTGATGGTGACTTACCTGCTGTTGCAACTCAATAAGATCAGAAGCGACGACCTGATGTACTCGATGCTGAACGCCGTGGGCGCGAGCCTCATCGTTGTGTCGCTGCTCGTGAACTTCAATCTGTCTGCCCTGCTGATGGAAGTCTTCTGGGTGCTGATTAGTTTCGTCGGCATCTATCGTCATTTCCGCGTCAAGGCGCTTCGATCCTGAACAGCGATGCCGCTAAAGACGCCCGCCGAACTCGGTTTCTACATGCCCGCTGAATGGCATCCGCACGAGGCCACATGGCTGACGTGGCCCAAGGATCCCGAAACCTGGCCCGGCCGAGTCGAACAGGTCGAACAAACGTACCTTGAGATCATCGCAGCGCTCGCATCGAATGAACTCGTGAACCTGCTGATCGACGATCGCGCAACGGAGCAAGCAGTGCGGCGGCGTTGTAATTTTCCTGGCGCAGAGAACGTGCGCTTTCACCAAATCCCAACAGTCGACTCGTGGATCCGCGACTATGGACCAAACTTTCTGATTTCCCGCAATCACAGCACAAGCGCATTTAATGATTGGATCTTCAACGCGTGGGGCGACAAGTATGAAGCGTTAAAGCAGGATGATGAAATACCGCGCCTGCTCGAACCGCTTCTCCAATTCCCGCGTTTCGAACCGGGCATCGTCCTCGAAGGTGGCTCGATCGAAGTTGACGGAAATGGCTGCGTGTTAACGACCGAACAATGCCTGCTCAATCCGAACCGGAATCCGCAACTCAGCCGCGGCGAAATCGAGCAGTACTTGAAAGATTATCTTGGCGTCGCGAAGGTGTTGTGGCTGGGTGAAGGCATTGTCGGCGACGACACCGACGGTCACATCGATGACATCGCGCGGTTCGCGGCTCCGAACGTGATCGTCTGCGCTGTTGAAGACGATCCGGAAGACGCGAACTACGAAATCCTGCAAGACAACTTAAGGCGACTGAAGTTGATGACGGATGCGAACGATCGCCCGTTCGAGATTGTCACTTTGCCAATGCCGGGGATTGTCGGCGGTGAGAGCACCGCCACGCGCGATCTCGATCGCTTACCTGCGAGCTACGCGAACTTCCTCATCGCGAACAATGTCGTACTGCTGCCGGTCTTCGGCCACGCAAACGACGCGCGCGCGATCCAAACTCTGCAACGAGTATTTCGCGATCGACGCGTCGTGCCGATCGATTGCGAACCGCTCGTCTGGGGTATGGGCACGATACACTGCCTGACACAACAGCAGCCCGCCCTTATCCCTGCTTAACTAATTTCTCCGCCTCCGCGATCGCCTCCTCGACCGTACGCACGCGCCCGTCCAACTGCATCTCGTAAACGACGCGCGTGATCTCTCCCATCTTCGGTCCCGGCTCAACTCCCAACGCTAACAAGTGCCGGCCTAACAACAACGGCTCCGGCGGCCGCTGCTCCACGTCCAATTCGCGCGCGCGCTGAATAAACCATTCCTGCGCTTCCGATCCGTACCACTTCTCACGCGGCACCCACGGCGCGTTGCGCCCGAGCGAATCGGCCTTCGCCACTCGATACAACAAGTCAGGCTCACAACGGCGCGCCAAACGGCGAAATGCACCCTCGCCGACTTCATCGCGCTTCTTGAAAAACTCGCCCGGTTTCAAGTGCTCGCGCACAAGCGCGATCACCTGCGCGCGCACATTGTAGCCGTCCATCGTGTGTACGTTGATGCGATTGAGAAACGATTCCGCCGGCGCGGCGCCCGCCGCCTCATGACCGCGCGAACGCAAGCGCCCTTCGATAAACTCCGTCGTCGCCGGCTTGCCGAAATCATGGGCCAATGCCGCGAGCATCACCGTCACTTGCCGCGGATAATTAAGTTCGTCGATCAGCTCGCGTGCACGATCGATCGTGAGTCTCGTGTGCACGAACACATCGCCTTCCGGATGCCACTCCGGATCCTGCGGCACGCCGACCAGCGCGTTGATTTCGGGAAACAACTTTTCCAACGCGCCGAGCGCGTGCAGCCAACCGATTCCGATCGAAGGCTGGCGGGCGCGCAGGAGAAGCTTTTCCAACTCGCCCCAGATTCTCTCCGCCGGCAAATCGCTGAGATCAATACTCCGGCAAAGCTCAACTGTCTCCGGCGCGATGCGGAACTCGAAGCGCGCCGCAAACTGCGCCGCCCGCAATACGCGCAAACTATCTTCCGCAAACGTCTCGTTCGAAACGGCACGCAACACGCCCTGCTCTATATCGCGCCGGCCGCCAAACGGATCGATGATTTCGTTAGTAAGCGGATCCTGAAGAATGGCGTTGATGGTGAAGTCGCGGCGGCGTGAGGCCTCAACGACACTCATCTCCGGATTGCCTTCGATCACAAACGCGCGATGACCACGACCTGACTTGCGCTCACGTCGCGGTAGCGACACATCCAGATCCGAGCCCAGTTTGTAAACCGTGAACGCCTCGCCAACGACGTTCACCGATCCAAAGCGATCGAGAATCTCGCGCAGTCGCTCGGGCGCGACGCCGTAGACTTCGATGTCCCAATCCTTGGCTTGCACGCCCCTGATTTTGGCTTGCAAGCCCATCAAAGCATCGCGCACACAGCCGCCGACGAGCAGCGCGCGGCCGCCCGCCTGACGCACCGCCTCGGCTAACTCAAGAATTTTCGGCGGGAGTTCCATGAACGACAGGTCGTACAGGTCCTGCAGGACCTATTCTTCCTCGTCGTGATCTTCGATCACGACTTGCACGCCGCGAGTGGAAGGCAAACAGCTAATCACCTGAGCTCGATCGATACGCGTGAGATCGCTGCCGGCCGCGTGCCACAGCTTCACCCAAAAGGTCCTCGTCGCGCCGTGAATCGCAAACGTCGACCCATCGAGCATCACCGGCACAGGCTCAGCCACCGTTCCGCCGCGGAGAGCTTCGAGCAATTCAGGAACGTAAGGTTTGAACTTCTCAAACTGGACCAGCACCGCCGCATCGTCGATCTCCGCCGGCGGCAACTCCACCGGCTCGTCCGATTCGAGCAACAGCCGCGTCTCAGTCTGCTGATTTCGTTTCTTAACAACCGGCATAAAAAACTCAGACATCCAGATTTGTCGCCGGCGCCGCGGGCTGCACCGGCGAAGTCGCTTTCAAACGCTTCTGCAAATGCTCCGCAAGCTCCGCGACTTTAACTCGTTCCTGCTCCCACGTGTCACGGTCGCGTACCGTCACGGCTTCATCTTCGAGCGACTGATGGTCCACCGTCACGCACAACGGCGTTCCGATCTCATCCTGCCGCGCGTAAAGTTTTCCGATTCCGCCTGTGTCGTCATAAACCGCGCGCAGCACCGGTTGCAGCGAACGCTTGATTGCTTTGGCCATGCCGACGATCTCGGGCTTGTTCTTCGCGAGCGGCAGGATCGCGGCTTTGATCGGCGCAAGCTGCGGGCTCAGCTTGAGAATCACACGCGTCTCGCCCTTGTCGTTCGTCTTCTCCGAGTAAGCGTCCATCAACACGGCCAGGATCGTTCGATTTACACCCGCGGCGGGCTCGATCACGTGCGGATAAAAACGCTGCTTTGTCGCCTCATCGAAGTACGAGAGATCTTCAGTGGAGTCGGGATTCGCCCGCGCGCCCTGAGCATCAGTCGCTTTACTCGAATGCGAGCGCAGATCGAAATCGGTGCGATACGCAATCCCCATCAACTCTTCCCATTGCCGCTCCTGTTCGGGCCGCTCCGGGAAATAGCGATACATGATATCGACCGTCCGCTTTGAATAATGCGCGAGCTCGTCCGGCGGCACTTCGTGCAAATGCAAATTGTCACCACTGATGCCGAGACTCCTGAACCATTCGAGATACAGCTCAACCCATTCATCAACGAGTTTGAGGTGTTCCGCGTCGGGCTTGACGAAATACTCCATCTCCATCTGCTCAAACTCGCGCGTGCGCAGAATGAAATTGCCTGGCGTGATCTCGTTCCGAAACGATTTACCAACCTGCGCGATTCCAAACGGCAACTTGCGGCGCATGGCGGTCTGCACGTTGAGAAAGTTGATAAAAATTCCCTGCGCAGTTTCCGGACGCAGATACGCAAGCGCCGCCGGATCGTCTTCTTCCGCTGCCGCGCCCAGAAGGGTGCGAAACATCATGTTGAAATTGCGCGGCTCGGTGAGGTTGGTGGAACCGCAGTTCGTACACTTCCCTTCGATCTTGTCGGCGCGCATTCGCGTTTTGCATTCGCGACAGTCAACCAGCGGATCGTGGAACGTCGCCTCGTGCCCTGAATACTTCCACACCAAACGGTTGAGGATGATCGACGAGTCAATCCCTTCGATGTCGTCGCGCTCGTAAACCAGCCAACGCCACCACGACTGCTTGATGTTGTTGGAAAGCTCGACGCCGAGTGGACCATAGTCCCAGGCGCTGCCGAGACCGCCGTAGATCTCGGACGACGGAAAGACGAAGCCTCGCCGCTTGGCGAGAGAAACGATCGTGTCGATGTTTGGCGCAGGCATTGTGAACAGTATATAGCCACAGATCACA
>DASXXL010000776.1:0-5090 GCA_036503085.1 Pyrinomonadaceae bacterium
TCCCTATACGGAAGAGGACGAGGCGGCGATTGCGAGACTCGGCATTTGAGACAAGTAGGTCTTTGAACGAGATCACGGGGCGGTGGTGATGGCTGCGCCTTTGGGGGGCATGGGCGCGCCCCATCGCCCCGTGCTGCTAAAAGAGACTCTGAAGTTCCTCGATCCTGAACGAGGCGGTTTCTTTGTTGACTGCACGGTGGGACTGGGCGGACACAGCGAAGCGATTCTGAAATCCTCGAATGAGACTCGCGTCGTCGGTTTGGACCTCGACCCCGCGGCACTCGCTTACTCGCGCGAGCGACTCTCGCCGTTTGGCGATCGCTTTCGCGCGTATCAAGCGAACTTTCGCGAAATCCGAGACGTGCTCAGCCGCGCAGGCGAAAGCGATCCATACGGAATTCTCGTCGACCTTGGGGTGTCTTCACTCCAGTTTGATTCCCCCGAGCGCGGATTCAGTTTTCGTTTCGACGCGCCGTTGGACATGCGCATGGATCCAGCGAGCGAAACGACCGCAGCCGATCTTCTTCAGCAACTTCCTGAATCGGAAATTGCCAGAATCATTTTTGAGTTTGGCGAAGAGCGACACTCCCGGCGCATTGCTCGTCGCATCGTCGAAAGACGCGAACAGGGAAAGCCGGTGACGACCACTAAAGAATTAGCCGATTTCGTCGCGGCGGCAGTTGGTGGCGGTAAACGGCAACAGATACATCCGGCGACACGCACGTTCCAGGCGTTGCGCATCGCCGTTAACAACGAACTAGAGGGGTTGGGTGATTTTGTTGAGCTGGCAATCGATCTTTTAGCACCCGACGGTCGTTTTGTGGGGATCAGTTTCCACTCGCTCGAGGACCGGATTCTCAAACACGAATTGCGGCGTTTGTCGGGTCACTGTCAATGTCCGCCGCGTTTGCCGGTTTGCTCGTGCGGAGCAAGAGAAGTGGTTGAAGTCCTGACCCGCCGTCCGGTGGCGCCAGGCGCTCGCGAGCTTGAAGAGAACCCGCGCGCGCGCAGTGCCAAGTTAAGAGCAGCCCGCAAACTCGTCTCACAGTAAATGCCCGGAAAGTAGTTTCGCGAAACAAACAGGGAACCATACCATCATGAAAAGATTCCCCGAGCATCAGCTTAACGCGAAAGTTCGCCGCAGCCGCGACGTGACAGCGCTCTCCCGATTGGCGCTGCTGTTGTTCTGCGGTCTGGTTTTGGCAGGTGGTTTTGTCTTCGCTGCCAAACAGCACTTCGCGGCCGTCCAATACGGTTATCAGAACGAACACCTTCGCAACGAGCGCAAACGTTTGCTGGAAGAAAACCAGCGGCTCGCGCTCGATAAAGAACGTGTGACCGCGCCTGACAAGCTGGAGCCCGCCGCTCGGCGCTTGGGATTACAGCCGGCACGACCCGGCCAGATTACGAGCCTTAGCCACAGATGACACGGATGAACACTAATCCATGAAAAATTTGTGGACATCTGTGGCCCAATCCCGGTCCAGACCGGACGTCTCACTCAGCCGCGCGCTTTTCGTCGCGGCTTTTATTGGCTTCTGGATGCTGATCGTCTGCGCGAAGCTCGTCTACCTGCAATTCTCACAACACGACGGACTCGCTAATCGCGCGCGACAACAGCAATCGGACTCGATCGACACCGCGCCTGAGCGCGGCGAACTACTCGATCGCCAGGGACGCCAACTCGCTCGCAGCGTGCAAACGGTTTCCTTATTTCTCGATCCTAACGGCCTCGACGTGGGCCAACTCGAATGCACCGCCGAAGAGCTCTCGCGATCGCTCGGGTTGAAGTCGAAAGATCTACTCGCAGAGTTTCGCGAGGCGCAGGACGCGAAGAAAAGGTTCATTTGGATCGCGCGCCGTCTCGACGCCGATCGGGCAAACAAACTCACGGCGCTGAATCTGCCGGGTTTGCAATCGGTGCTCGAGCCGAAGCGTTACTACCCGAATGGACCACTCGCCGCGCACGTGCTCGGTTACGTCGGTCTCGACGGCGACGGTCTCGGCGGACTCGAACGCTCTTTCAATTCCAAGATCGCGGGCGAGCCCGGCCGGTTGTTTCTAGAAAAAGATGCGAGCGGCAAGCCTTACGAGAGTTATGAGATCGCCGCGAAGCAAGGCAACAGCGTCGTGCTCACGATCGATCAGTCGATTCAGTACGAGGCAGAACAAGCCCTGAACGAAGCAGTGAAAAACGCACGCGCGAAATCGGGAACGGTGATCGTGCTCGATCCGCGCAGCGGCGAGATTCTCGCGTTGGCGAATGCGCCGACGTTCGATCCGAATCAGGTCGCTGCTTCGTCTGCCGAAGCGAGATCGAACTGGGCGTTGCAGAACATCTACGAACCCGGTTCGACTTTCAAGATCGTCGCGTTCTCAGCGGCGCTCGAAGAGAAGCTCGCGCGCGTTGACGATCACATCGACTGCCAGATGGGCGCGATCACCGTCGCCGGTCGCGTGGTTCACGATCACCATCCGTTTGGTTCGTTGACGCTTTCCGAGGCGCTCGCGAAATCAAGCAACGTTGCGGCGATCAAGCTCGGCCTGCGCGTTGGCGATCCGAAGATGTACGACTACATCACGCGTTTCGGGTTTGGTTCGAAAACCGGCATCGAGTTGCCGGGAGAGACCGCGGGCATTTTGCGGAAGGTTGAAAAATGGCAGCCGTCATCGATCGGTTCAATCGCGATGGGCCAGGAGGTCGGTGTCACGCCGGTGCAGATGGTCGCGGCGTTTGGCGCGCTCGCCAACGATGGTCTGCGCGTTGCGCCGCACATCATTCGTGAAGTGCGTAACGAAGCGGGCGCGGTTGTTTACCAGCCGCAGCCGCAGCAACGAAGAGTCATCAGTGCGGAGACCGCGGTCTCGTTGCGCGGGATGCTCGAAGGTGTGACGTTGCACGGCACCGCGAAGAAAGCGCAACTCGACGGCTATTCAGCCGCGGGCAAAACGGGAACGGCGCAAAAGATCGATCCGAAGACTCACGCATACTCGTCGACAAAGTTCGTTGGTTCATTCGTCGGCTTCGCTCCCGTTTCGAATCCGCAGGTCGTGATCATCGTCGTGATCGACGAGCCTACCGGCGCTTATCACGGCGGCGACGTCGCTGCGCCGGTGTTTCGCGAAGTGGCCGAACAGATCCTGCCGATACTCGGCATCGAGCCGGACATCGAAACGAAGTCAGCGCCGGATCTGATCGCGCAAGTCGCCCAGGATCCGGAGCGCGCTGAAAAGCTGCGCGAAGAGCAGACGCGCGAGCAGGAGGAGCGGAAAGCCACGTTGCCGACCGTGGATAGCAACGGAGGACGCGGCGGCGAAGTTGTTTACGCTACTGCTACGCGCAACGGGATCGTGATGCCGGATTTGCGCGGCCGCAGCGTGCGTGACGTTGCTCGCACCTGCGCGCAGCTCGGATTGCGAGTTGAAACACGCGGCGAGGGAAAGGTTTTCAAACAAACCCCGGCGGCGGGAAGTGAAGTGAGCACGGGTCAAACGATCTACGTTGATTTCGGGAGATCTCAATGAGCATCTGGGAGCGCAGGCGTCTCGCCTGCAACTCGCGCCCGTTTCGTAACCTTGCAGGCGAGACGCCTGCGGTCCCAGTTGAAAATGACGTAAACTACGGCATCGCTGATTGCAGACGACGACTATGCAGCCAGCGTTCAACCCTCCGGGCGCAATATCATCCCCCAAAAATTGAGTCGGATGAACACGTCCTACTTGTGGCGACGGTGGAGCTAGAGGAGCGAGAAGAGGCCGTAATCACGTGAAGGTTCGAGAGGCAGCAACTTTGATGGGCGCTGACACGAGCGGTCTTGGCGCCGCGTTGTTTGACAAACAAATATCCGGCTTTTCGATTGACTCGCGCTCTGTCGGCGCGGGCGAACTCTTTTTTGCACTCTCGCAGCAAGACTACACCCGCGCCGGCTTCAACGGTGAGTTTGTTGACGCGCATCGCTTCATTGCTGATGCGTTCGCAAGCGGCGCGCTCGCGGCGGTGGCACGAAAGGATCGCGTGCACGGTAATGCGGAGCTCGAAGCGATGCGCGATCGTCTCTTGTTAGTTGAAGACGCGATCGCCGCGTTGCAGCAACTCGCGCATCGTGTTTACGAAGCGTGGAACAAACCCGTCGTCGGCATCACCGGCAGCGCCGGCAAAACGACGGCGAAAGAATTGACGGCGCACGTGCTGAAGTCTGCGGGACGTCGCGTGTTGAAGAGCGAACGCAACTACAACAACGGTCTCGGTCTGCCGTTGTCGGTGCTGCGAATGGTGAGCGAGGGAAATTCGCCCGACCAATTCGATCTCGCGGTGTTGGAAATGGGTATGTCGTCACCGACGCACGAGATTCAACGCTTGTGTCGCATCACGCCGCCCGACGTCGGCGTCGAGTTGATGGTCGCGCCCGTTCATCTCGAATATCTCGGCACGATCGAAAACGTCGCGGCCGCGAAGGCGGAGTTGATTGAAGGTTTGAAACCGGGCGGAACTGCGATTTTGAACGCCGACGATCCGCTCGTAATGAAGATGCGCGAGAAACACGCGGGCAAGACGTTGACCTTCGGCATCGTGAATCGTGCTGACGTTTCGGCAGCGGAGATCGACACGCGTCGCTTGGGAAAGATCAGTTTTCGTTTGTTGACGCCGAACGGCGATGCGCGCGCGCAGCTCGCGATGAGTGGACAACACAATCTCAGCAACGCGCTCGCCGCGGCAACGGTTGGTGTCGTGTTTGGTTTGTCGGCGGATCAGATCGCTGAAGCGCTGGGTTCGGCGCGGCCGCCGAAGATGCGTGGCGAGATCGTCGATTTCGCGGCGGGTTTTACAGTCATCGACGACTCTTACAACTCGAACCCGCGTTCGTTGCTGAACATGGTTCGCACGATGGCGGAGGCCCGCGAGGGTCGAAAACGTTTGTTAGTGATCGCCGGGGAGATGCTGGAGCTCGGTCCGGAAGAAGCGTCATTGCACCGCGCGGCCGGACGCAACATAGCAGAGACCGGCGTGAACATGCTTTGGGGAGTGCGCGGCCTGGCAAGCGAGATCGTTGCCGGAGCAGAGCAAGCGGGACTGTCGCAGACGAGGTTTT
>DASXXL010000777.1:0-12084 GCA_036503085.1 Pyrinomonadaceae bacterium
TCGCGATCGCTCGTCAATACCCAGTCTTCGCCGGGACTCTTCAGCATCACGAGCGTCAACAATTTGCTGCCGCCAAAACCGAGCAGCGGATCGATCACGGAAATGTCCGGCGTCTTGTTCAAAGCGAGTAAGTAATATGAATTCAGATCTACGTCCGGCCGCGCGCGCATGCTGCCCGTCAAATACGAGCGGATCTTCTCGTGACACTGTTCCGCGTTCGCCAATTTCTCTTCTCGCGCGCGCAAACTAATCCAAGCCGAGAGATTCAGACCTTTCACGGGTGCGCCCGTAGCTGTGTCGGTGATTTTAAATTTGATGTTCGCATCTTCGCCGGCTTTCACCTTCGCGTTGGCTGCCGGCGGATCGAGTGTGAACTCGACGGCGATTCCCTGCTCTACGAGCTTCTGTTGTTGAGCTGATTGTTGGGCCAATACGGCAGCCGCGTTGAAAACCAAAAGTGAAGCGCCTAACAGTGAACCGATAGCGAGTTTGAGTAAGAGGTTCATTCTATCTCCGTTTGAAAAAACTTGAGTTAAGTGGGTGCAGCCTGCCCCAGCAGCGGACTGCACCCTCCTGCGGTTGGAAACCAACCGCAAAGACACGCAGCATGTGACCTACGGTGTTACCCGGAATATTCCCCAGATGCCACCATCGAACTGGAAGGACTCCTGTGTTCGATAAAGGTAGTCGCCTGTTACTCTCCTGGCGCCACCAGCTCCGTTCACCGGAATCACTTCGTAGTGCGAAGATGGGCCAATGCCATACTGCGCACCTTTAAACTCGGACAGCGGATTGTTGCCAATCGCTTTTGAGTTGTTGGTGAATGGTTCGTCCTGCCAGAAATGACCGTGCAGGTTGAACACGTTATTGCGCATGTGTCCGTTCGCATTGAGCAACCGGAACCTGACTTCCTGACCAGCCCGCGCCGTGAACACCGGCGTTTGCGGATCGCCACCGACGAGCGCGTTCGTGAGCACGTTGGTGAAGTCGAAGTTACGAGTCTGATCGAAAGGCGTCTCCGGCGCGAAGTTCATGCGTTTCCAGAGTGGTTCCGTGCGGTAGTTGATCGCTTTCTGAGCCGAGTCTTCAGCGTCTTCCGCCCCGTCTGGACCACCAAGGTTCGGCACCGGACTGCCGTCGGCGTAGCGCATGTTGATATCGGTCTGCATCTGGACCACGAATTCACGGAACGAAGTACCGTCACTCTTGGTAACGGTCGCCTGCGCGCGTGAAGTCGAGTCTTCGATCCAGCTCGAACCCTGCGGTTCAACAATCAGTGAGCCGATCGCGCCCTTGTTGCTGTGCTTGATCGGATCGGACGAGATCAAGTTGGTCGCGCCAAACTCAATCGGGGTCGCCATACGCTGGCCGCCGTTGATAACGATGTCGCCGGCATACCACGTATACCGCGCCACGCCGCCTGGTCCAATCGTCTGGTTCGGATTGAAGCCGACGTTCTTACCGTCACTGTTCACTACGTTGTAAGCGAGCAGTTGCGGGTGCAGACCGACCTGGTTTGAAGGCTTAACCTGATTGGCGTTGAAGTGGTACAGGATGTTCGGCATCGTGTTGTAGCCGTCCAGATCCGGCAGCACCTTCGGCAGCTTGTTGTAAAGCGTGAAGTTGATGCATTCGCCGGCCTGGGCACGGACCACGAGCGGTTCGATCGGCACGCCTGCTTTGATCTTGCCGTACTGATCGATGTCCTGCGTGCGGAAATACATGATCGCCGTCGGATCGTTGAGCGCGCCACCCATTCCAGCACGACTGTTGTAGATCAGTTTGCCGCCGGGAAGCGCCGCAGCACTCACCGCCGTCACGCTGATGTTTCGTCGCGGAGCATTCTGCGGGCAGATGCTCGTCGCGACGCTCTTGCCAGTACTGAAGTCGCTCGGGTTCGACATTACGATCGTAGAAGACGAGCTCGGAGAGTACGACATCGTGCCGTCCGCACTAGTCGTTTGCGTTGACGTCGTTTGCGTTGAACTATCCGTCGTCGCCGGTTGCGTCGAGCTATCCGTCGTGGTCGTGGTTGTAGACGACGACGCTGTCATATCAGGCGACATGTATGTCGTGTTTGTCGTCGGCTGCGTATCGCTCGTCACGGACGAGTCACTCGTGTCTTTGTAATCCGTGACGCCCGTCGGGAACGAACTATCAGTCGGGAACGAACTGTCATTGCTCGACAGCGGCGCCGCGCCTGCGGTGTTATTCGGCAAGACCACGAGGTCGTTTTTCAGACCGGCCCGGCCGTTGTAGACGCGGAGCAGGCCCCAGATTCCATTCCACTGCCCGTCAACTGAAGCACTGTTCTGATAGAGGTAATCGATGAACGGGCGATTGCCCATAACCGATTCCTTACCCGTCAGAAACTCAAAGTGCTCCGAGATGCCGGCCATTTGCGAGTTGCGATAGCCGGAATTGTTGACGGCTGACGGATCCTGTGGCGTGCCCGGTTGGTGCAGCCACTTGTGACCGCTGATGGTCAGGTTGTGTGTCTCTTCGTGCGCGCCGACGAGGATGCGAATTTGGACCTTGTCATTCTCGTAAGCTCGCAGCAGCGGCGTGAACGGATCGCCCGGCTGTACACCCTGCGTCAACGCCGGATAGAAAGTCGGCTGTACGTTGAACGCCGGATCGGCACGGTTGATGTTCGACTTATAGACCTTCGACAAGTCGCCGGCCGCGCCGCTCGCCTGAGTGTTGGTCTGGGGGTCGCGGATGCGCAAAGGCACCGGCTCGTTGCGATAGTTGACACTGAAGGTCCCTACGTCCGCCGCGGAGATCGCTTCCGGACACGGCGCCGGAACACCACCGGGACAAACCAGCGCATTCTCAACGATGAACGGCAAACCGATCTCGTTGACAACTGGCGGATTGATTACGTTTTGCGGATCGGCAATCGGTTGCCCCTTGGCGTTGACACCGGCTCCCGCCTGGTAAGCGAGTTGGTAATCGGCAAACTCGAACAGAAACTCGCGGTGACTGTTTGCCGCATTACTCTCGACAATGTTCGCTTGCCAACTGGTTGGACCACCGTCGGTGGCGCGACTGCCCATCACCACGCCAGTCTCGGGATTCTTCCACACCGAGCCTTGCGGCTCGATCACGAGACCGGCATAGAGACCGGCTTGCTGGTGCGTGGATGGTCCAAAGTGATCGTGCGTGAACACCGTGCGCAACGTGCGATCGTAACCGTTGTTGTTCAGCGTATTGTCGACGTACCAGCGTTGGACCGTAGTCTGCGCGCCGAGCGTGCCGAAGTACGGATGCGCCTTTGCTTTCGGACAAATGAACGAGCCGTCACGCGCGTCGCCGGAATCGATGCCGGTGCACGAGTTCTGTTTGCGAATCGCGCGGATGCGTTCGATTACTTCGTCCGGACTGAACGTGCCGTCTTCGTAATTGAAACCGTTCCCTGCTCCGTCTGACGCCGTAACGTCAAACTTCACGAGGTGAATGTGCTGGCCGATGATGTCGGTCGGCGTGCGCACCTGGAAGTCGTCCTGTTCGTAGTTTCCGGGTACGAGGTTCGTGTGATAGTAGGTGATGCAGTCGTTGGTGTTGGCGCGGAAGAACAACGGTTCCGGCGGTTTCGTGCCTGCTCTTGTCGCGGCCACGTCGGCCCACAGCGCGAGAATGCGCGACTGCGGAAAGTGCCAACCCGCCTTGTTCAATTTCAAATCGATCTGAAAAGCCGCCGCTTTGTAGACGCGCGCATTGCCGGTCGCATTGCCGTTGTCGTCCATGCACGGATCGGCAAACGGAGCGCCGGGTTTGCGCGGCAGACCGTTGGTGATGAAGTTGGCTGCGGTTCCGTCCGGCGTGAAGCTCGGATGGAGACGCTGCTCGTGATACTGCATCGCCGCAACTTCCGTCGCGCTGCCTGTTTCCGGAATCGCTTGCGCAATCGCGGTGACGAGCTCCTTGCTGAAGTCGAGACGATTCTCTACGTGGTTCGCAGTGCCGCCCGTGATGATGTGTCGCGGGAGACCGCCATCGTCGATCGTGTCGAGCGGTGGATGCGGCGGACGATGACCGGCAACCGCCGGACGGAAGAAGGGATAACCCGGAACAGTCGCAGTCGGCATCGGCGCCATCGCGAGTGTCGGCAGCGGAACGATCGCTGGTGTCGGTGTTCCGGCAGTGATTTCACCGTCCGGCAACGCACGCGCGCCGGCTACGGGAATGCCGTTGGCGTCGAGCGCCGTGCCTGCTTCGAACACGTCATGCGAACGCCACAACTCCCACATTCCCTCAGCGAAGTGCGGATAGAAGTGACAGTGGAAAATCGAATCGCCGACGGCCTGGTTGCGATTGCCACCGCCGCCGTGGGCGATTTCAGTCGTGAAAGCGAAGCCTGGTCCGAGCGCCTGGCTATCGAGATAAGTCGAGTTGTCGTCGTCGGGACTTTGCAGCCACTGATGTGCGTGTAAGTGGTGGATGTGGTGTTCCTTCGGACCCGCATGGACCACACGCATCTTTACCGGATCGCCGATGTAGCTGTGGTGCACGTTCGACGGATCGTCGGGATACAAGACCTTCGTCGCCTTTGGACCCTTGATCAAATTGCCGAGCGCGTCGGTCGTGTTGGCCGGCCGATCCACGATTTGCGCGGGATCGCCGATGGCCCACGACGACAGAAAGAACTCCTCATACTTGCACTCGGTGCAGTTGTACATCGGGCCGACGCCCAGCCGGTTCGCCATGATTTCGGCGCCGATGCCGGCGATGCCGTAGTTGATCGCAAACTTGTCTTCCACGCTGTGCAGCGTGTGGCTGAGCACCGGATCTTCAAACTGCGGAAACGCCTGCACGTCCTGAACTTCATCGTGATAGATCACGGTGAACTCGCGAAACGGCTTATCGCGATCAGGATTAGTGGCGTTGGGACGATACGTGCCCGTGGGGAAGCGTCCGTGGTTCGGGCCGGTGATGATGGCGTTCAAGTCGGTATCAACAATCGTATCGACGTTGAGCATCTTCAAAATCGGCTGACCCGCGCGCGGATGGCCCGTGGGGTAAACAGCGTCGTAGTTAATGATCGGTTGACCGCCGGGAGTAGTTCCGGTCTTCGCCAGATTCAGATCCGCGGCCGTGACTTGCGAGCGATACCACTCAGCGCCTTTCGGCTCGACGTTCACACTGCCGAATAGTCCTTCGGACAGCGTGCCGCCATCGGCTTCGCCACCGGTGGTAGTCGCTGAGCTGTACATCAGGTTGTTGCCTTCGCGTGTAGCGGCGAAGCTATAAACCGTCGAACTGCCCGGTCCGATGAGGCTCGGCGCGTTGTTGCCGACATTTGAGCCGTCAGAGCTGATGTCGTTGACCAGTTCCATACCCATCACGTGAATGCCGGCCGAACGAGTCGCCGGTTGATCGCTGAGTGGGCTCGCGGAAAGAAGGTTAGTGAAATTAATGCGCAAACAGTCGCCGCTGTTCATGCGCAGCACGATTGGCCGCGGGCGTTTGTCGCTGCGCAGACGAACGTTGCCGGCGACGAGTCCCTTGGCGGGATCGATCGCGACCACATCCTGTTTCAGCGCGTAGATCATTCCGCTCGGGTTAACAGTTCCGAGACGGTTGAACAGGATTACCTGGTCCAGCGCGACTACGTCCGCTTTGATAACGCGAGCGCAAGTCGTTCCTGGTACTGGTGTCGGTGACGGAGCTGCTATGACCTGACCGCCGCCATCGATCGGTACTGGATCGACGGTAGTGGTTTGGGTGGTTTGAGTTGTCTGGGCCTTAACGCTGACTGTCAACGACAGCAACAGCAAACAAAGAAGGAAGACTGGAAGGGAGGTCTTCCTCAAGGGGTAAATCGAGTTTGTAATGTTCATCGTTCCTCCGAATGAGTTGGAGGACGGCCTGTTGCAATGACCGGGCCATTGCCATAAACACGTTAACGGAGCGCAATGAAAAAATTATTTGAGGCGGTTTCGTGAAGGTTTTGGGCGAAGTTTGTTTTCGTAATGTAATGTTTCAGGGTGAGACACGCACATTTTCGCGTGCTTCAGGCTGAATCATCGGCTGGACCATGCACGTGTGAGTCGATAACTCTGAGGAGTTGAGCGGGAGAAAAAGGCTTGGCGAGTGCGCCGACAGCGCCGAGTTTCTTTGCTTCCGCGATCACTTGCGGGCTGCCGTGGGCAGTGATCAAAAGAAGCGGTATTTGCGGCTGGAGATTGCGAAGATCCGCGATGACTTCAAAACCGGAGATGTCGGTGAGAAACAGATCGACGACGACGAAACCAAAAGTCCGCTTGCGCGCCTGGTCGATGCCATCGAGACCTTTGGTCACCAGGACGACTTCGTAGCCATTCGACTCCAGCACGAGCCGGAGCGCGTCGCCGACTGAAGGCTCGTCATCGACTATGAGAATACACACTTTATCGTCAATTGCCGGGTCGGACACACAGCTCCCCCTTGATTAAGCTGACGGTTTCGCGGCAACAGACGTACCAGTGCGTTCTCCAGGACGTTCGACTTTGATCCCGAGCTTCTTGAGCTTGCGGTAGAACGTCGGTCGCGGGAAGCGCAGAATCTGCGCACTCTTCTTCACGTTACCCGCAGTGCGTTCGAGTGTTTGCATGATCGCTTCACGCTCGATCTCTTCCATCGGCAGCAGTGGGGGAATCACGAAACTCGAGCTCGTCGCGCGCGTCTGAAATTCTTCAGGCAAGCAATTCGGAAGCAATTCAGTACCCGAACAGAACAGCACCGCGCGTTCGATCACGCTTTCGAGCTCGCGAATGTTACCGGGCCAGTCGTAACGCACGAGACGCATGACCGTTTCCGGCGAGAGCTCGCGGATGTTCTTGCCGTATTGCTCGTTGAAGCGTATGAGAAAACGTCCCGCGAGCAGCGGCACGTCGTCAAGGCGTTCGCGCAACGACGGCACTTTGATCTTGATCGTGCTGATGCGGAAGTAGAGATCTTTTCGCAACTGGCTCTCATCGAGCAGCGCCAAAGTGTTACGGTTGGTCGCTGATACCAGACGAAAGTTAACGCTGATCTCGTGTTCGTCACCGAGGCGACGCAGACGTCTCTCCTGCAAGACGCGCAGCAGTTTCGTTTGCAAATGCGCGGGCATCTCCGCGATTTCGTCGAGTAGCAGCGTGCCTTGGTTCGCGGCTTCGATAAGTCCGCGCTTGTCGCGATCGGCGCCCGTAAACGCGCCTTTTTTGTAACCGAACAATTCGGATTCGATGAGCTCGTGCGGAATCGCGGCGCAGTTGATGCGAATGAACGGGCCGTCCGCGCGCTGGCTCTGCGTGTGAAACGCGCTGGCGATCAGTTCCTTGCCCGTGCCGCTTTCGCCTTCGATCAGGACAGACGCATCAGACGGCGCGGCGGTGCGGATGGTTTCGAAGATCTGGAGCATCTTCGCGTCGCGGCCGATCATGCCAAACGTTTCACTGTCGCCGGCGAGCGTGCGTTTGAGTGTTTCGTTTTCCTGGCGCAAAGCCGCCAACTGTAGCGCGCGATCGACTAAGGCGAAGAGACGGTCGGGCGTGTAAGGCTTCTCGAGATAGTAATAAGCGCCGGCTTTGATTGCTTCGATCGTGATGTCGAGCGAACCATAGCCCGTCATGAGGATTACTTCGACCTCGGGCGTGTTGTGCTTCACGTGCTTGATCAGATCGATACCGGTAGCGTCTGACAACCGCAGATCGGTGATGACGAGATCCACTTGTGTCTCACTCAGAATCTTCGTCGATTCACTGAACGTTTGCGCGATCAGGATTTCATATCCGGCTTCGCTGAGAATCAGCTCAAGCGAGCCGGTGACGCTCGGTTCATCGTCAACTACGAGGATTTTCTTCGGTGGGTGTGCAATCATTGGTGACTCCTATCATTGGCGGGTAATTCGATTTTGACTTGAGTTCCCTTTCCCGGTTGGCTGTCGACAGTTATGCGCCCGCCGTGTTGCTGAATGACCTTTTGCGCATAGGGCATTCCCAGGCCCAGGCCGCGACTCTTGGTCGTATTGAACGGCTCAAAAATCTGCTTCACTCGTTCGGCGCTCATTCCCGGACCAGTGTCTTCGATCGTCAACCACAATTTGTTTCCGCTTGAGCCAGTGGCAATGTCCAGGCGTCCGCCTGCGGACATCGCTTGTACGGCGTTGAGGACGAGATTCAACGTGGCCGCGCGAATCGAGGGTGCGTCGAGCATTCCCACGACGGGCGAGCTGTCGAGTTTCAGGTTCGTCTCGATGTAATGAGCGGAGATTTCCGAACTCAGAAGCTGAATCACATCCTGCACGACCGCGTTCAAATCTACTTCTCGCGGCGCCAGCGTGACCGGGCGCGCGTAGTTCAGAATCTGTTCGGTGGTGGCGGTGAGGTTGTTGATGGTGTCGATAATCTTGTCGATCAGTTGGGCGTCGCCGCTGGGTAATTTACCGTCGAGTTTATCTTTGAGATGTTCGGAATAAAGCAACAGACCGGCAAGCGGATTACGGACTTCGTGAGCCACTTGCGCAGCGACGCGGCCCAGCGTCGCGATCTTTTCGCTATGCGCAAGTTGTTCGTTGGCCGCCATGAGGCGTCGTTGGTTGCGATCGACCATCGCGAGCAGAATGCTCACGACAATTAGATCGACTGTCATCGAGATGAAAAAGTGCTCGCCGCGTTGTTCGAGCTTCCAGCGATTGTCCGCGTTTTCCGGACCGGGATATTCGCGTTCGACCCAACCGTAGTAATAAGGCCGCAGCACCTGTTCCCACGTAACGATCACGACCGCAGTCAAGACCACCGTCAGCAGCGCAAAGGCGATGATCAGGCGGGCATTGAAGCCTTTCTTTATCGACGCCATTCCCGAGCGAGGTGCGTGCAGAAAGACTCTGGAAAAGACACTCATAGGCGGTTTCGGGCACAAAGAAGACCGTTGTATTTCGCAAGGCTCACACGAGGCACGCACGGTGTCTCATTTTGAGCAGTGAAACACTGGTATGTTGTGGGAGTTGTCTCTCTACGTTTTCGTCTGGGCCGAGAGATCGTGCGCGTGTTTGCTGTGGGTTTCCCGCAAACAATGAAGCGAATCGGGAAGACTAAGCTGCTGTAGCACAACGCTTGCTAGGCGTCTGCCGACAGCGAGCAACGACAACTTAAGCGCGCAGCCGCGAATATACTCGATTTACCTGGAGATTCAAATGAGACGACCGACCCTTGCTTTTATAGTTCTCAGCCTTGTCTTTGTTATAAGCGCCAAGGCGCAAGATTGCGGCTGCGAGTCACAACCGCTTCCCGACACGCTCGCCATCGTGAACGGCGTGAAAATTACGGCTGGCGATATCAACAAGTCGATCGGCGAGTCTGTGAGTCAATTGCAGCAGCAAGTTATCGAGGCGCGCAAACGTGAACTCGATCTTTTGATCAATTCGAAACTGCTGGCGCTGGAAGCAAAAAAGCGCGGCGTCAGCACGGTCAAACTCCTCGACGACGAAGTTGTCGCGAAGGTGAAGAAGCCGACGCAGCCCGAAGCGCAGGTTTTCTACGATCAGAACAAAGAGCGTATCAAGGCTGAGTTCAAGGATGTCGCTGACGACATTGTCAACTACTTGTACGAGCAACGGCAGCAGGATGAGGCGAAGCGATTCGCCGGCACTTTGCGCGCCGCGAGCGAAGTGAAAGTAAACGTGATGGACGTAACGCCGCCGGCAACCGATGCGGATCGCGCCCGTGTACTCGCGACCATCAAAGACGAAAAGATCACTTCAGCCGACGTTGAGAATTCCCTGTTGCCGACGATCTCGGGCGTTCAGGACCAGGTTTACAAGCTGCGTAAAGACGAACTCGATCTTACCATCAACGACACGCTGCTCACACAGGAAGCACAGAAACGAAAGATCACGGCCACGGCCCTGCTCGACGCCGAAGCGAAACCAAAACCCGTGACCGACGAACAGCTCCAACTCTTCTACGATCAGAACAAGGACCGCGTCAGCGGCGACTTCACGCAAACCCGCGACGCAATCCGTCGCTACCTTGAACAAGTCGAACTACGCCAGGCCGAACACGCCTTCGTCGAAAAGCTACGCGCCGCCGCTTCGATCCAAGTTTTCCTGGTCCCACCCACCAGGACCAATGCCGCGGTTTCTTCGAAATAGGTTACTCGGCTTGCCCGACGTAGCCTTTGAACTTCTTCTCTGTGTCTCTGTGCCTGTGTGGTTAACTAATTTGCATGAGAACCAACCACAGAGACACAGAGGCACACAGAAAACGATTTCAGCAACAGGCTTTTCGGGCAGACTGGTTTAATCAGGTAGGATTCTGTGGTAATCTTCCGCTTCCGTCTCACGGTTCGAACTCAGTAACAACCTCCCAAAGCCCAGTCGTCGTCTCCTAGGAATGTTGGCTTAACTCGTTTCAGAGAGGAAAGGTGTCTCTGTGGCCGTGCTAGAATCCGAGCACAGGCAATTTTGAAATGACCTCTAATTTGGCCGGCCTCCTGGCCCGAGAACAGGCGATACGCCAGGAGACCGAGATCCTGCGCGACGCGAATATCGCCCTCACCGAAAACCTCAGCCTCGAGCGAGTGCTCGAAACGTTACTCGACTATTTAAGCAAGCTCGTGCCTTACGACAGTGCGAACGTGATGCTGCGCACCGATCAGTCGCACTACGTCGTCAGCGCATTGCGCCGTTACGAAGGGTTCCAGAACGTCGCGACAACTCGCCAGATCGTCTTCGACGGTAACGAGAACCCGCTGCTGCGGCGCATCTCTGAAACGAAGCAGACTGTCGTCGTTCCTGACACGCACGGGGAAGCTGACTGGCAGTGGATGCCCGGCGCCGATCACGTGCGCAACTGGATGGGCGTGCCGCTGGTTGCGCGCGGCAAAGTCATCGGTCTTTATTCAGTCGACAAGGTCCAGCCCCACTTCTTCAAACCCGAACACGAGCGCATTGCGGAAACACTCGCCGCGCGCGCAGCCAGCGCGATCCAGAACGCCCAACTCTTCGAACAAAGCCAACACTACGTCGCCGAGCTCGAAGAACGCATCGCCGAACGCAACCGTGTCGAAGCTGCTTTGCGCCAAAGCGAAGAACGTTATCGCGAATTGTTTGAGAACGCGCGCGACGCGATGTACGTCCACGATCTCGGCGGCACTTACACGTCGGCCAATCACGCTGCCGAAAAACTCACGGGCTACTCGCGCGACGAGATCGTCGGTCATCACTTCTCGGAGTTCGTTGCGGCCGAACACGTCAAACAAGTGCGCGAGCGCTTCTGCGGTAAGCTCGCGAAACAAGGCGAAACGACTTATGAAACGGAAGTGATTGCGAAAGACGGGCGGCGCGTGCCGGTGGAAGTGAGTAGCCGCGCGATCTACGAGAACGGTGTGATTGTCGGCGTGCAAGGCACCGCGCGCGACATCACCGAGCGCAAGCAGGCGCAGGACGCGTTGCAGATGTTTTCGCGGCAGTTGATCGAGGCGCAGGAAGACGAGCGCCGCCGCATCGCGCGTGAGTTGCACGATCAGATTGGACAAGTCTTAACGGCTGTCAAAATGAACCTGCACGCCGTTCAGCTTGTGTGCAATACGAAGGAAGCGGGAGCGCACATCAAAGATAACGTCGATGCAGTCGATGAAGCACTGCGCCTGGTGCGCGATCTGTCGGTCGATCTGCGCCCGCCATTGCTCGACGATCTCGGGCTTGTGACAGCGCTTGAGTGGTATGTTGATCGTTACGCGAAGCGCACGCGGGTCGAGGCGGACGTCCTGATCGACTTGAAGGATCCAAACGAGCGTTTCTCACGTGAAGTGGAGACGGCTTGTTTTCGCATCGCGCAGGAAGCGCTAACGAACGTCGCCCGTCACGCGCGCGCAAAAAGCGTTTGGCTGCGGCTGCGCAAGAAATCGAACGTGTTGTATTTGCTCGTGAAGGACGACGGTGTGGGGTTCGATCCGCAGGCTTTGCGAAGGCGCGCGCCACGCGTGGCGACACTCGGGTTGCTTGGCATGCAGGAGCGAGCGCATGCCGCCGGGGGCCAGGTGGAAATCGTTTCGGCGATTTCAAAAGGAACGGAGATTCGTCTCGAGCTTCCGTTGAATCCCGAAGGATGAAGTAGT
>DASXXL010000778.1:0-2098 GCA_036503085.1 Pyrinomonadaceae bacterium
GCCGCCATTCCGGTCGCGTAAGCGCACGCGACTGCGCCCTCTTCGACCTCGCGCATCGCGGCTTCGAGCGCGGCGGTCGTCGGATTGCCGTAACGCGTGTAGATGTAGCCGGCCTTCTCGCCGCTGAAGACCTGATCGATCTCCTGCATCGAGCCGTAAGTAAACGTCGCGCTGGCGTAGATGGGCGTGGCGACAGGCTGGGCTTCGGGCGGCGCCTGGCGTTCACCGGCGTGCACGAGTTGCGTGGTGATGTGGCGTTTTTTTGTTTGTTCCGTCATCGGCGTTAGAGGTATCGCTCGCCGCCGTCGCAGAGCACTGTGACCACCATCGCGGGCGAGCGCAGCGAGGCTGCCAGCGCGCGGGCGGCAAACACATTGGCTCCGGAACTCGGGCCAACGAAAATCCCTTCTTCACGAGCTAATCGACGGGTCATTAATAACGCATCTTCGGTAGAGACTTCCAGCGTCTCCGCGACCAGTGAGGGATCGAAGATGCCGGGCGTGATCGCCGTGGCCATGTGTTTCAGGCCTTCGAGACCGTGCAACGGTGACTCAGGTTGTACGGCGACGGCTTTGATTGCAGGGTTCAGTTCGCGCAAACGGCGCACGACACCGACGAACGTGCCGGAAGTTCCGAGACCCGTGATGAAATGCGTGATGCGGCCCGCGGTCTGTTCCCAGATTTCGTTGGCGGTGGTTTCGTAGTGCGCGAGCCAGTTGGCGTCGTTGTTGTATTGATCGGGGTAGAAATATTTTTCCGGCTCGGCGGCGTAGATTTCGCGTGCGATGAGTTGTGCGCCGTCCGTTAAGAGCATCGGATCGGTTTCGACGATCTCGACACCGTAGTGCTGCAGGATCTGTTTGCGTTGCTTGCTCGCGTTCTTCGGCAAGCAGACTTTGACGGGATAACCGCGCGACGCGCCGATCATGGCGTAAGCGATGCCGGTGTTGCCGCTGGTCGCGTCGAGAATCGTCATGCCGGATTTTAACTTACCGCTGCGTTCACCTTCGAGAATCATCGACAACGCCGCGCGATCTTTTACCGAGCCGCCGGGATTGAGATGTTCTGCTTTGGCGAAGACGGGGACTTCGATGTCCGTGAAGTGCAAACGTAGCAGTGGTGTGTTACCGATGCTCGCTTCAATCGAGCCTGGCGCGAACGTCAGTGCCGACTCTTCTAAAAGTATCGATGGGGCGCTCATTTGATCACCAAAAGCAAAACCGGCCGCGACTTCGAAAGTGCGACCGGTTACGCCGAAAAATTGCTGGTCAGTGGTTAGCTATCGCTTCCTCCGCCTGCACACGGCCTCTCGGTCGCGCTGCAATAACAGCAGCCGTAACACCAGAGACAACACATGCAGGCCTCGAACATGACGGCAAAAACTATAGGCCCGTGCCAAGCCACTGTCAAGCCGATCGTTTTTGCTGGTACTGCCCAATTTCGACTTGTCTTTACCTGGGACCGCAGGCGTCCCGCCTGCAAGACTGTGATTGGGCGCTGCTCTGGCATTGCAGGCGAGACGCCTGCGGTCCCAGGGCACTTAGGCCACGATTGTTTTGCTTGTTCCGGCGCTGCGGCGTTAAGCTTTCGCTATGTCAAATACATGGCCTGCTCTCCCGCTCGAGGAATGGAAAGATACGTGTGCGACGTTGCATATGTGGACGCAGATCGTCGGCAAGATTCGGCTCGCGCAGACGCCGCTCGTCAACCACTGGTGGAACGTGCCGCTCTATGTTTCCGCCCGCGGACTCACGACGACTGCGATGCCTTACGGTGAGATCTCTTTCGAGATGGAGTTTGACTTCATCGATCACAAACTCGAGATCACGTGCAGCCACGGAAAATCAACGAGCGTCGCTTTGGAACCCAAATCCGTCGCCTATTTTTATCGCGAGACGATGGAGGCGCTGCGCACGCTCGGCATCGAGGTGCACATCTGGCACATGCCCGTCGAGATACCCGATCCGATTCCGTTCGACGAAGACGAGCAACATGCGTCGTACGATCCGGAGTATGCGAACAGGTTTTGGCAGGTGCTGCGTTCGGCGGAGAAAGTGATGCAGGAGTTTCGCGCGCGCTTTATCGGGAAGTCGAGCCC
>DASXXL010000779.1:0-2346 GCA_036503085.1 Pyrinomonadaceae bacterium
CGGCTCGACTCGATCTGCTCGACACGATTTCTAAGTGCTTTCTCGCGCCGGCGTGGTTCGTCGGTGTTTACGTTGAAGCGTTCGCCGACGTAGGCGTCGAGTGTTTTTGCCGAGATGTAAACGGGACAGTCAACCGTGCCGAGTAGCACACACAATCCGCCAGCGTGATCGCCGTGTTCGTGTGTGACCAGTACCGCGTCGAGTCGTTGCGCGTCCTCGCCGACGAGTGCGAGCCGGCGGACGATCTCTTTTGCACTGAGGCCGGCGTCCACCAGCACGCGTGTGTTACCGGCAACGATCAAGACTGCGTTACCAGTCGAGCCGCTGCCAAGAACGGTTAGCTTCATAAGCCACGAAGAGGCACAAGAAACACAAAGTAGAAAGACAGTGAACTATAGCAAAGCCTCGTTCACTTTGCGTGGTTTTTTGTCTTGTGTCTTTTGTGCCTCTTTGTGGCTCAGATAGAAAAACGAGAGCGATCGACTTTAAATCCGTTGAGGTTGCCGAGCGCGCCGAGCGCGAGCGTTTCTGATTTGAAGTAAGTGCGCGCGACTTCACGCAACTGTTCGACAGTCGCGTTTCTCAACTTTTCGATCACTTCATCCGGCGAGATGCGACGGCCGTGAATGATCTCTTGTCGTGCGAGCGTGCTGGCACGAGCGCTCGACGATTCTAGTCCGAGCAGGATCGACGAGATCGCCTGGTCTTTCGCGATGCGCAGCTCTTCTTCAGTGACGTTGTTATGCACGACCTCGCGCAGCTCTTCGAGTGCGAGCTCCAACACTTCGTCGAGCTGTTCCGGCGACGTGCCCGCATAAATACTGAACACGCCGATGTCTGAAAACGCGCTGCCTGCCGCGCCGACTGAATAAGCCAGACCGCGTTCTTCACGAATCTTCTGCCACAAACGACTCGACGTGCCGCCGCCGATGATCGATGCGAGCAAACTCGCCGCGTAACGATCTTCGCTCAAGGCCGACGGCCACGGCGTCGCGATCACGAGATGCGCTTGTTCGAGCTCACTCTTTTGTTCGATCAGGATCGGCGCCGCCGGACGCGGTCGACCGTTATCGATCGTGCGCGGCCGCGCGCCGGCGCCACTCTCGCAGCCGTTGAAAGATCGGCCGACGATTTCGACCAAACGATTGTGATCGACGTTCCCCGCCGCAGCCACGACGAAGTTGCTGTAAGAGAACTCTTGTGCGTGAAACGCGACGGTAGTTTTGTGATCGAAAGTCGAAACGGTTTCGCGCGTGCCTTCGATGGGCCGTCCAAGCGGCTGGTTCGGAAAGTAAGCCGCGTTAAAGAGTTCGCCCAGCAGTTCGTCAGGCGTGTCCTCGACCATCTTCATTTCTTCGAGGATGACTTTTTGCTCGCGCTCGAGATCTTCCTGTTCGAAACGCGGGTTCGCCACGAGATCGGCGAGCAGTTCCACGGCTTGTGAAAGCGCGGTGTCCGCAACCTTTGTCGTAAAGCCCGTCATCTCATGGGTCGTATAAGCATCGAGATGACCCCCAAGCCGGTCGGTTTCAACAGCAATATCGCGTGCGGAACGAAGCCGGGTGCCCTTGAAAACAGCGTGTTCGATGAAATGGCAGATGCCATTGAGCTCGGGGGATTCGTGACGCGAACCCCGCCGGACCCAGATGCCCGTAGTCACCGACCTCAGTCCGGGCATGTGTTCGGTCAGAACGGCGATCCCATTCGGTAGTCGGGTGGTTTGAATGTCGTCGATCATCTGCTGGAACCTACAAGTTTAAGGCTAACGAGCACCGAGGTTGAATAAGGGGGAATGAATCCTAGCACGCTCCAAAACAGGGCGGCAAATGACCGAATTCAGGGCGCAGTTCTTGACAGTATTTAGGGCCTGAACGACAATGTTTCCCTATTTTTGCTGGTTCCCGCTAAGTCTCCTCGGTGGAACCGGTTCGGCCTTTCAACCCGAATTCTGCGGCCAGTGGGACTTTCGTAGCGGAGGTCGTAATCGCATGAGAAGAGTTTTCGGTTTCAGCTTATCCCTGCTCGCGCTCATTTCACTGTCAGCCGGCTCTATCGAGGCAGGCAGTCCCAGCAAAACGCTCGCTACGATTTCGGGAATCGTCACCGACAACAAGGGTAATCCGCTCGCTGGAGCACTCGTCTCGCTGTTGCGCGAAGGCGCCGTCAAGCAGACGGTCAAACACACGCTGACCGATCGCCAGGGCAAGTTCGTCGCGAAGGTCACGCCGGGCCGTTATGGAATCAAAGCCATCGCGACCGGGTTCGGTGAAGTGGCTTTCAACGCGGTGGACGTGCAGGCGTCGCAGGAGCTGGTCTATAAGTTCAACCTCGAACCGGTTGGTTACG
>DASXXL010000780.1:0-5064 GCA_036503085.1 Pyrinomonadaceae bacterium
GTCTTCTTCGTCATCAGGCGTATCGAATCGATCGTAATGGAAGTGGCTCAACGACATCTTGATGCCGTGAAAGTCGAAGCTGAGTTCCTTATCACCACGCGCCACAGTGACGACGCCGTAAGCCGGATGCATGAACTCACCCACGTAATCGTCCAAAGGGTGCGAAGGTTTCGTGTCAGGCACGCGGCCGACGTCGGCAACCGCGCGGGCCTTGGTGCCGGCCGCTTTGTTCTTTAGCCGGACCTCGTTGTAGCGCTCGGACCAGGGAGTGAGCGATAGACCAAGCAGGCGCTCGTAGATGTCGTAAGTGAGACCGTTGTATAGAGAGGCGACGTGATCGCCGATGACGAGCACGATCACGCCGATGCCGTCGTTGGGCACGATGCCGATGCCGATACCCGGCGCGTTCCAGTCCTTCATCACCTGTTCCATGTAGGCGTCGAATCCCTTTAAGCGGTCTTCGACACTTGCCTGTTGTTGGGCCACGGCGATGCTGGAAGTGAAAACGAGCGCAGCGATCAGACTGAATGTCGCACGAATCGATGCTGTCATTGTGGGGGTCCTCCTCAGTCAGGTGTGCAATCTAATCCATACACGAATCTTGGCAAGATTTCTTCCCGTTGCTGCTCTTCTCGGAGTAAGATTCGGACGATAGGTTACTCAGCAACTCGAAGTTGAACCTCAACCAATTTCCGTCACCGAAGTCTTAGGAGGTATCTATGAGACTCGTTAGAGCGATCGCGATTTTGTTCATTTTGGGAGTGCTCCTGATCAGCAACCTCAAACAACCAGTGCGCGCTTTTGGATCGTGCCAGGATAACTGTGGTAACGATTACTCTGCGTGTAACAATCAGGTCTACAACGACTACCAGTCATGCTTGAGTGACTGCGACGCGCTTTATCCGCAGTGGACCGGCTGCCCGATCCAGTGTCAATCCAACCGGGATGGCGGGTGGTCACAATGCGACAGTAACTACAATAGCTGTTTGGCCAACTGTCCTCCGTAAACTTTGACCGGCAAGATTACTGCTCAGTCATTAAAGACGAAGATCACATCGCAGCAACGAAACCGAGATTAGCGCCGCTACAGTGCGTTAAGTGTAATGCGCCGCTGGTGGTGGTTGATGCGCCGTCGCTCGTCTGTCGTTTTTGTGGGACGACGAATGTGATGCCGCAGGTCTACCGTGAGGAACTGCGTCTCACGCGCGATCTGGATGCGGCGACACGTGAAGCGGCTAAGCAGTGGTTGCGACTCACTCGCCTCAAAGCGCCGCGGTGGTGGTTCATCTGTGCTGCGCTTGCGCCGTTTGTGCTGTTGTGCGGAGGTCTCGTTTTTGTTCTTGTCGATGCCGTGTTGCGCGTGGTGAGTGGCGACGCGCTTCCGGGGATGTTGCTGTGGGTGTGGGTCATCATGATTCCCGCGCAATTGCTCGCGGCAAACGTCGCGATGAGAAATGTGCTCGTGAGTGGCGCGACGAATATCGGCGCGGCTTTCGCGGCGCGCCCGCCTGCGGCTACGGATGAACCGCCGTATTGCCGTCAGTGCGGCGCGCCACTTTCGGTTCAGCCGGATGACGTGGTGGTGCGTTGTATTTACTGTGAAGCCGAAAGCATCGTGCAACTCGACGAATCAGCGATGAAGACTTTGCACACGCGAGTCGCGTCGGCGCAATCGAGTCTCGCCGAAGCGATGAGTGCGCTTACTGCACATGCGAAGCTCGCGACTCTCGAGACGCGCGGACGAACTTACGTCATCACGGGGCTAGTGGTGTTACCGCTCCTCTGGTCGTTGCTGGAATCGTGGCACGCGAGTTACTGGGCGCTGCTCATCTCGCTTGACGTGTTCGTTCTGGTGCTGTGCGTGTTTTGGAACGTACGCGAAGCGTTTCTTCCACCGGTGACGATTGAAGATCTCGAAGCGTTGTTAGCACCCGACACGAAGCCAAGGCGGTTCCGCGAGGCTCGCACACCCGGCACGCGCGGCTGGTACGACAACGCCAACGATAAACTGAACTTTATCGTCCCGGTTTTCGTCACACTGATGTTCGTCGCAATTCAGCTCCTGGTCTTAAAATCAAAATCCTAATCCGTGAGGTAAGTCATGTCGCGTTGCTTAATCCTCCTTGCCGCCTGCCTCTCCATCTCTGTCGCCGCACTCGCTCAACCCGCCGCCGAGCGGCCGCTAATGATCGAGTACGTTTCTCTCAGCCCGTCGCAGATAGCTTTCACCTACGCGGGCAAGATCTGGCTGGTCGACCGAACCGGCGGCGCCGCGAAGCGGCTGACGAATACGCCTAACGATGAAACCAGTCCCGTGTTTTCACCGGATGGCCGCCGCATCGCCTTCTCACGCATGAACGGCAACGACTGGGACGTGTTCGTCGCTGCGGCAGACGGCTCCGGCGAGCCCACTCGCATCACGATGATGCCGGAAGATGATTTCGTCACCGCGTGGTCGCCCGATGCGCACGAGGTCATCTTCGAGACGACGAGAGACGAAGAATCGCTGACTCGTCTCTACAAAACCTCCGCCGATCGGCTCGCGCTCGCCACCGCGCTTCCGTTGCACCAGAGCTACTACGGTTCATTCTCGCCCGACGGGCAGCGCATCGTTTACGATCCGCGTCCGGGTCCCGGCGAGTGGCGCTATTACCGCGGCGGCTACGCTGGCGTGATGTGGATCGCCGATCTGAAAACAGGCGCGCTCGAAAAGCTCTCTTCGGGTGCGTATAACGATCGCAATCCCCGCTGGGTCGGCGACAAAATCTACTTTACGTCTGATCGGACGGGTATCTTCAATCTTTACGCCTACGACACGAAGTCGAAGAAGACACAGCAGCTCACGAAGTATGCCGACTACGGTGTCAACGTCGCCGCCGCGACCTCCGACGCCGCGGTCTACGTGCAACGAGGCCGGATACATCTGCTCGATCTCAACACCAACAACGATCGAGTGGTAAACGTTTCGGTAACTCCCGACACGTCCGAGCTCGCGGTTCGCAACACCGGCGCGATGCGTTCGCTCGAACAGATCCTGCCTTCGCCGAACGGCGACCGCGTGGTCTTTGGAGCTCGCGGCGAAGCGATCGTTTTCGATCCGGCAAACGGCTCTTATAAGAACCTGACCAACACGCCTGGCGTCGCCGAACGTTTTCCCGTGATCTCGCCCGACAATAAATCGATCGCTTACATCTCCGACGAATCGGGCGAGTATGCGCTGCACGTTCGCTCGCTCGAAAACGACTCGGTGAAGAAGATTCGCATCGAGCCGAAGCCGTCGTTCTATTGGGACCTTGTCTGGTCACCCGATTCAGGAAAGGTGACACTCGCTGACCGTCGCCTGGGACTTTGGCTGGTCGACGTCGCTGCCGAGACGACGGTTCGCGTTGATAGCTCCACCTATTCGGCGCAGCAATCATGGACCGCTAACTTCTCGCCGGACTCGCGCTTCCTCGTCTACTGCAAACGCATGAAGAACCGTGCGGGCGCCATTTTTATTTACGACATTGCGCAGAAGAAATCGGTTCAGGTAACGGACGGAATCACGCACGCAGAACAACCCGTGTTCGATCGCAACGGCAAGTATCTTTACTTTGTTACCAGTCCGAATAACGGCGTGAGCGATTACAACTGGGGCGTGCTCAACGCCGTGTTTGCCAGTCCGCTAGTGGTGCGAAGAGTTCACGCCGCGATCCTGTCGAACGATTACGCGCCACCGCTCCTGCCGAACGGTCAACCGAATCCGGAAGCGAAGGCGGGCGAAGTCGTACCGCAAGTGAAGATCGATTTTGATAGTCTTCGCTCCCGCTTCGTAAACCTGTTGCTGCCGCAACGCGATTACGCGCAGCTCGCAGCCGGACGACCGGGAACTTTGATCATGAGCAATCGCGAGTGGTCTGCGGATCCCGGTGGCCCAACTCCGCAGACCGTCTATTCATTCGACATCACAAAAGGCGGACAGGCGCAAAAGATCGTGGACCAGGTCAGTGCGCTCGACATAACGGTCGACGGTAAGAAGATCCTCTATCGCAAAGGAAGAGACTTCTTCCTCGTTTCGTCTGAAGCGCCGCCGAAAGCCGACGAAGGCCGGCAGGATTTCAGCAAGATCGAAGTGCGCGTAGTTCCGGCCGAAGAGTGGCGGCAGATGTTTCACGAATCGATGCGTATCATGCGCGATTGGTTCTACGATCCGAATTATCACGGGCAAAATCTCGTCGCACTTGAAAACGAGTACGCCGCTTATTTGCCGACGATTGTGCGCCGCAGCGATCTCAACCGCCTGATGCAGCGAATGCTCGGCTCTGTGTCGGTGAGCCATCTCGGTGTTGGTGGTGGTGATGCGCCGCCACCGGCCGGCAGCGGCAATCGTATTGGTCTACTCGGCGCCGATTACGAGATCGCCAACGGCAAATATCGTTTCAAGAAGATCTATCGGTCGACGAATTACTCGTCGCCGAACGGCGCGTTCGGAGCGCCGTTGGACCAGCCAGGAGTCGAGATTCGCGAAGGCGATTACTTGCTCAACGTAAACGATCAACCCGTCGACGCGGCAAAGAATATTCTCAGCTACTTCGAAAACACAGTCGGTCGTCCGACAAAGATCACGGTTTCGGCAAACGCCGACGGCGCGAACGCGCGGACCTACACGGTCTTTCCTGCGTTGGGTGAAAACCGTTTGCGTCGTGCGAATTGGGCCGAAGCAAACCGGAAGCGCGTCGAAGAGCTTTCCGGCGGCCGGCTCGGTTACATCTACATCGAAGGTTACGGTGGTGAAGGACTCATGAACGCGATTCGCGGCCTCACCGGCTACGCAGACAAGCAGGGCATCATCGTCGATCAGCGTTTCAACGGCGGCGGCATCACGCCTGATTACCTGATCGAATGGATGCAACGCAAGCCGCTCTACTATTACATGTTTCGCGGCGGCGACGATATTGCGACACCCGTAAATCCAGCGCCGCCGGTGAAGGTGATGCTCATTAACGAGTTGAATGGTTCGGCCGCGGAAACCGGCGCGTTCATGTTTAAGCTCGGAAAGGTTGGTCCAATCGTCGGCAAGCGTAC
>DASXXL010000781.1:0-1948 GCA_036503085.1 Pyrinomonadaceae bacterium
CTTGAAGTCGGCAAAGACGCGGACATCGCGATCTGGAACGGTCATCCGTTCAGCGTCGCTATCCAAACACGCGCATGGGCGTCGAGGAAACGATTCGCGACGCGTTCATCCGCGCACGTGATTACAAAAAGGCGTGGGACGAATACCGCGCAAACGCCGGTAAAGACAAGAACCTCGTGCCGCCGCGCCGCGATCTCCAGCTCGAGCCCCTCGTCGAAGTGCTCGAAGCCAAACGCTACGTCCACGCGCACTGCTACGTCGTCAGCGAGATCCTGATGCTGCTCAATCTGGCCGACGAGTTTGGTTTCAAAATCAGGACGCTCCAGCACGTGCTCGAAGGCTACAAGGTCGCGAAAGAGATCGCCGCGCACGGCGCGGGCGCTTCGATTTTCGCCGACTCGTGGGGCTACAAGATCGAGGCTTACGACGCGATTCCTTACAACGCCGCGATCCTGACGCGCGCCGGTGTTGTCGTCTCGATGAACTCCGATTCGGACGAGCGCGCGCGCCGTTTGAACATCGAAGCCGCGAAGGCGATGCACTGGGGCGACCTGACTGAAGAACAAGCGCTCCGCTTAATTACCATCAATCCCGCGATTCAACTCGGCATCCAGGATCGCGTCGGCTCGCTTGAAGTCGGCAAAGACGCGGACATCGCGATCTGGAACGGTCATCCGTTCAGCGTCTATTCGCGTGTCGATACGACGTTCATCGACGGCACGGTTTACTTCGATCGCCAACAGGATCTCGCGCGTCGTGCGGATCTCGCCAAAGAACGTGCGACGCTCGAACAAGCAGATCCGAACAAACCCGCGGCACAAGGACAGTCGCCACAAGCGCCACGCCGTCGCCGGCCAAGCCACGAAGACGACACCATCGAAGGAGATCAGCCGTGAACGTCTTCCATAAACTTGCGAAGCTGACACTTGCCACAGCCTTGTTAACAGGATCGGTTGTCGCTCAGCAGATCGGCAACCCGACCACACAAGACGGCGTCCTGCCTCCACGCGGGACCTTCGCGATTCGCAATGCGCGTATCGTCACTGTCAGCGGACCCGACATCGAGAACGGCACGGTCGTGATTCGCGACGGCAAGATCGAAGCGGTCGGCGCGAGCGTCAACGTTCCCGCCGGAGCGCAAACGATCGACGGCCGCGGTCTCTCGGTTTATCCCGGCATGATCGACGCGGGCACGAACATGGGACTCGTCGAAGTGCCGCAAGGCGCAAACGGCACCGTCGACCTCGCAGAGGTCGGCGATTTCAACCCCAACGCGAAAGCCATCATCGCGGTGAATCCACACAGCGCGCACATCGCAGTCACGCGCGTCGAAGGCGTCACAAACACGTTGACCGCGCCGACCGGCGGGCTAATTTCCGGCCAGGCGGCGTTAATCAACCTGCTCGGCACGTCGTCTAAAGAGATGGCAGTTGTTCCCTACGCCGCGCTAGTAATCAACTATCCGCGCGTCGCCGGCGGTGGCGCTCCGTTCGGCGGTTTCCAACAAGCACCCGTGAACCTCTCGCAAAGATTGGAAGAAAACGCGCGCGAGCTCGATCGCCTGCGCAAAACGCTGCGCGACGCGGAAGCTTACGGCCGCGCGCAGGACGCTTACGCCAAAGATCGATCGTTGCCGCGGCCGGATCAGAACGTCGTGCTCGAAGCGTTGGCGCCATACGTTCGCGGCGAGCGGCCGGTGCTGTTTCGCGCCGATCGCGAAGCGGAGATCAGGGGTGCGGTCCGTTTTGCCGAGGAGATGAAACTGAAGCCGATCATTCTCGGCGGCGACGACGCATGGAAGGCCGCGAGTCTGTTGAAAGAGAAGGACGTGCCGGTGATTTTGACGGGCGTGTTCTCGTTGCCGCTGCGCGAAGACGACTTCTACGACACGCTTTTTGAGAATCCCGCGAAACTTCAGCAGGCTGGCGTGCGTTTCTGCATTTCCACT
>DASXXL010000782.1:0-8329 GCA_036503085.1 Pyrinomonadaceae bacterium
GCAAAGACGCGACATACCTCGATGACGCCAAAAACATTCGTGTCAAACGTTTTCCGGTAGGCATCGGCAGGGATCGAAAGTGCGTCCTCATTCTCATAGAGAAGTACCGCGGCGTTGTTCACGAGCACATCGACCGCGCCGAATCGACTGCCAATCGTTTCGTGAGCTTTCTCGATGCTGCGCGCATCGGTGACGTCCATCCGCACCGTCATAACGTGATCTTCATCGAGTTCCGCGGCGGCGCGTGCGAGCGCATCTTCGTCACGCCCACTGAGCACAACCTTGAGGCCCTTAGCCAAAAGCTGACGGCCCGTTTCAAGTCCCAAGCCACGGTTTGCGCCCGTGACGAGAGCAACACGTGTCCGCTCGTTTGTCATAAACCACTCGCCTCCTCCGTTGCGGCCCTCACGGCCCTATCGTGCAAAACGCACATCCGCGGAGCTTTCTACATCGCTCCTTTACGTTTTTGGGACTTAATCGCGTCAGCATGTTACCCATCAACAGGGGGAATCTGAGTTCATGATCTTCTACTTTCAAGCGCCCAGTCCAAACACTACTAAAGGTTTCGATCCGAACATCGTCTGGCAGGTGTTTCGGCAGCTTGGCTCGAGCCTGCTCGCGCGCATTCCTTACCTGTTTTTCGGACTGATAACCTTCGGCATTTTTCTTGTCATAGCGCGCATCCTGAAGACGATTTTGGTCACCGCCGGCGAGCGAACGCGACTCGATCTGACGCTGGCCGAACTGCTCGCGCGACTTGCGTCAGCGGCCACAATCATCCTGGGTCTACTGGTTGCGGCCGTGATCATCTTTCCCAGTTTCAATCCTCGCGACCTCATTGCAGGACTGGGAATCACGTCCGTAGCAATCGGCTTCGCCTTTAAAGATGTACTCCAGAATTTCTTCGCGGGCATCTTAATTCTGTGGCGACGGCCTTTCGTTGTCGGTGATGAAATCAAAGTGCGGGAGTTTGAAGGTACGGTCGAGGACATAACCACGCGGTCCACTCGCGTGAAAACCTACGATGGCGAACGCGCAGTCTTGCCAAACGGCGACGTCTATACGAGTGCGATTTTGGTTCGCAGCGCTTATGAGAATCGCCGCGTTCGCTTGACGGTGGGGATCGGTTACAAGGATTCGATCGAATCTGCCCGCAAGGTCATCCACGAAGTGCTTGGCAAAACGGAAGGCGTGCTGAACGATCCGGGGCCGTGGGTGTATGTCTCGGTGCTGGCGCCGTCGTCTGTAAATTTCACCGTCTACTTCTGGACGGCGTCTCGTCAGGCAAATGTTCTTGCCTTAATTGACGAGGTGACGACCGGAATCAAGCTCGCGTTGGACCAGGCCCACATCGACATGCCTTATCCGCAGATCGTGGTTCATGGTGTAGAGCGGCAACCAGCGAATGAGAACGACAACGGCTAAGCACGCGTCACTCCCTATCGTTCACAACCTGCGCGTGGTTGAGCCACGCGACGAGGGTAACGCCGCCGATCGTGTTCCCAATGAGCGTCGGAATCATGTAGTGGCCCAGGTACGCGCCCCACGAAGTCTCACCGGTCGAGACGGTGTAGAGCACTTCGACAGAACCGGCGATGATGTGCGGCAGCCTGGCCAGTCCGACCACGTAGGCCAGAACGCCAATGAGAGCAACCTCAGATGATTTGTTCGACGCTGGAATCAGCCACGCCATCAGGGCGATCAGCCAACCGGCGAACACGCCGCGCAGCATCATCAACCAGAAGCTGCCTTCCTGTGCCTCGCGTCCGATCGCGGAGAATGCTGCTTTGAACTCCGGCCTGAACGCGTCCGTCTTCCCGGCGACCCACGCGAATATCAATGCGCCGATCAGATTCGCCACGAACACGATGGCCCACAGGCGCAACATCTTTCCAAACTTTTCGCTGCTTGGCGCGTCCATGAACGGGAGCATGGCCGTGAGCGTGTTTTCGGTGTAGAGCTGTTGCCGTCCGATCACGACGATGAGGAAGCCGAACGGATAACCAAGCTTGGCAATGAGCGGACGCCAGTGCGTCTCTGGAAGATAAGAACGCAGCAGTCCTTCGGCGACGAGTGAGAAGCCCATCGAGAGTCCGGAAGCGATGCCGGACCACGCGAGCGACGAAACAGTGCGGTTCAGTTCTTCCTCGCCCCCCGCGCGTACCGCTTCATGGACGACCGCCGCGCGCGGCCGTTTCGACTTCTCGGCTTCGCGTTGTTCAGTCTTGGACAGATTGGGCGCGCCGTCCTGCGCGGCCGCCTTATGCTCCGGCTTCTCTTTAATCGTGCTCATGTGCTTCTATGTCTTAGTTCAGAGTGCGCGAAAAAGTTTGTCCGTCAACGTACACTCTAACAACAGTGCGAACAAGCGGAGAGAACACGAACATGATCAAGCTGGTGATCTTTGACGGCGATGGCACACTCGTCGACACAGTGGACATGCAGGCCGAAGCGTGGCCACGCGCGCTCAAAGAATTTGGTAAGGAAGTCGACTTTTCTACGGTTCGATCGCAGATCGGCAAAGGCGGCGATCAACTGATGCCCGTTTTTCTCTCGCGAGAAGAACTCGACCAATTCGGCGAACAGTTAGAGAAACGGCGCCGCGAGATGTTCAAACAAGAGTACCTGCAAAAGACGAAGGCCTTCCCGACTCTTAAGGCAAAGTGGGTCAATCGACATCAGTTTCTCTGTGCCTCTGTGTCTCTGTGGTTGGTTTTCGCTAGGAAATTATTAACCACAGAGACACAGAGGCACAGAGAAGAGTGCGTTCGTTGAGTTTTGGGGCAAAGCTCGATTGACCCGAACTGCGCGCGGTTATTATCATCGGGTTCAGTCGGTAAGCATCTGAAATCAGCGGGCGTAACTCAATGGTAGAGTGTCAGCTTCCCAAGCTGGAAGTTGCGGGTTCGAGTCCCGTCGCCCGCTCCAGCATTTTCAACAATCACGCTCCAAGATAGTGGCGCACGAGATCGTCCCAACGACCCTGGGCTTTGAGGATCAACTCGATCATCTCGCGTACCGCGCCGTTGCCGCCGCGAGCTTCTGTCACGTAGTGGGCAGCGGCGCGTGCTTCCGCGGTTGCGTCAACGACGGCGAGGGCCAAGCCTGATTTTCGCATCAGTGGAACGTCGTTGAGGTCGTCGCCGGCGAATGCGACTTCCGCGTTTGTTAGCCCCGCGTCAGCGACGATCTCCGCAAACGCCTGCTCTTTCTCTACACAACCCTGCCGCACGTAAGACATGCCGAGTTTTTCACCGCGACGCGTCAACGCACTCGACACGCGACCGGAGATCACACCCGACTTCAATCCCGCGCGATGAAATAACTCGAGGCCGAGCCCGTCGCGTGTATGAAACGCTTTCTGGTCTTCGCCGTTTTCGAGCACCCAGATGTGCCCGTCCGTCAACACACCATCACAGTCCATCAAAAACAATTTGATGCGCGCCGCTCGTGACTGTACTTCTGTATCCGTCATCGCACTTCGAAAAGTTCAATCCCTTCCAACTTCAACCCCGCCGGCGTCTTCGCGATCATCAACACCGCCGTACCAGAACCCGCCGCACCGAGTTTCTTCAAACTGATCTGCACGTCCGCCGCGATAAGGTTCGCGTTGAGTTGCTCCGTGCGCACGACTTTTGTGTCCCACACTTCCGTGCCGATACTCGCGTTAATAAACTTCACGAGCTCGCCCGAAACAATACGCGACTCCAGTTCCGATTTTTTGTTGCTGATCACCGCTTGCGATAACTGCGTCACAAACGCCTGCACCGCCGGATCGACAGGCGGCGCGTTGTTCGCTGCGACTTCCGCCCGGATGCGCGCCAAACGCGCGGCCAACGACGACGGATAATCACGACTCGCGACCACCGCATAGCTGAAACGTTTCGCCGCTTCAGCCGGTTGATTGCGCTTCATCAAGATCTCGCCGAGTCCGATGTTGGCCCACGCGAGCGTCGCCGGAAACGGCAAACCTTCATCCAGCGCCGAGCGAAACAGCGTCTCCGCTTCATCGAGTTTGTTCTCGCCCAGCAAAGCACGCGCGAGCAGAATACGTGCCTCCTGAAAACGGGGCGCGACCTGCAACATCGCACGCGCGGTCGCCTCCGCTTTCGCAAAATCCTGTGCGCCGAGCTGCAACTGCGCTTCGTTCAACGCGTCGGGCAAGTCTTTCGCGCGCGGCACCACATCGTTGCCGTAATCAAGCTGCGGATAAAACTTCTCCGGATCAACTTCGACGCGAACGATCCTCGCCGGCGTCTTGAACACTGCTTCACCGAAATTCTTTGACGGGACAGTCGCTTCCGCCAACACTTTTTCACCACGATCGGTCGTCGCTTCAACACTCACTGTCACATCGATCGAACCGATGTTGCGCAACGCCGAAACCCATTCCGCGCCACGCTGCACGGGCACGCCAATCATCAGGTCCGTGTCGACGACCTGATCGAGTTGCGCGTCCATCAGGCTCTTCAAACTCTCGCCCCCACGCGCTGCCAGAGCTTCACGCAATCCCGCGAGGTTCAGGCCGTTTGCATCCGACTTCGCGCTTGCGATCGCGCTCTTCAACACGTCGACAAACGCTTCGTGGCCCAACTTTCGATCGACGAGACGCCAGAACATCGCGCCGCGATTCGGAACCGAGCCGAAGTACGTGCTGTCCAACTGACTCGCACGCGCCAATGGACCATCACGCTCGGCCACCGCCGCATACGCGATGCGCTGCCGGTACAACTCCGACTGCACTGCATCGCGCCCAAATTGTTTCTCCAAAAACTGGTTCGCGAGAAAACGTACGAGTGCATCCCGCAACACGCCGCCGCCTTCACCACGCACCGGCGTCTGCCCGCCAATCCACAAACGCGCGACCGTTTCCGCTACTGACAACGCAGTCGCTGCATCGACCTTCGGCAGGCGCAGTGAGTCGGCATCAATCAGTACCGTGCCACCGTCACTAAAGCCCGCGCCTCGTCTCACCGAAACCAAGCGAACCGGAACGTCCGGCGCTGGTCCAAACATGCCCGCGTAAAACGCACGCGCCGCGCCTGTGAAAGCAATCAAAGCGTCCGCTCGTTTGCGGTCCTCAGCGCCCGCGCCCTTTTCCGCGAGCACGACGATTCCTCTGCCGTCGCCCGTGCCTTCGATCTTGTCCCAGTCACCCTGGACAAAAAACGGTTGACTGTGGAGCGTCTGATCGAAAGCGATCGATCCGTTCGCGCTCTTCTCCACGCCCGACGAGACCACGTTCGGCAAGTTCACCGTCAGATGGAACGGCGCGGTGTCAGCACCACGGACGGTGTAAGGCGTGTTAGGCATCGGATACCAAAACGACAGTGGCAGAAATCCGGTAGCGATCGGGCTGATCGACGCGAGTCCTGAATTGCTCTCAACTGGGAATGCGTAGGTCACTGTCACTGAAGTCGACGCGCCTGGCGCGACCGCAGACGGCAAACTGATTTCGAGTCGTTGCAGCTCGCCGCGTGTATCGGCACTCGGCCGGAAATTAGCAGCAGCGCCGCTCACCGCAACCGACGCGACCTTCGCTTTGGCGTTGAGTCGCACGGTCAACGTTCGCCCGGGACTGCCGCCGACGTTCGTCGCGTTCAGCGTCGCTACAACATTCAGCGTGCGTTCCGCTTGTTGCACGTTCGCAGCGACGTCAAACGAATTGACTTGCCAGATAACGGGACCGGTTGTTTGCGCTCCGCCCGGCGCGCAGACGCAGAGCAGGAGAACGAGTAGAAGAAGCGTTTTCATAGATGAAGAAAAGTGAATGCCACAAAGAGGCACAGAAAGCTCAAGAGCGTTTTGCAAGTCCTTCGTGCCTTTTGTGCTTTTTTGTGGCTCAAACTCGCGTCGCGCTACGAACCAGCTCGTGGATGTCGCGGATCATGAACAGCAACGATTCGAGCCGCTCCAACGGCAGCGCGTTCGGACCATCCGAGAGCGCCTTCTCCGGGCAATCGTGAACCTCCATGAACACCGCGTCCACACCGCAAGCCACACCCGCGCGCGCGAGAGGTTCGATGAATTCCGCTTGACCGCCGGTTGCATGTCCGAGCCCGCCCGGAAGTTGCAGCGAATGCGTCACGTCAAACACGACCGGCACGCCGAAGCTGCGCATGATCGGCAAGGAACGCATATCGACGACAAGGTTGTTGTAGCCAAAACTCGCGCCGCGTTCTGTCAACAACAACCTCTCACAACCAGCCTCGCGAACTTTATCGACGATGTTGCGAGCGTCTTGCGGCGCGAGAAACTGTCCCTTCTTAACATTCACGGCGCGGCCTGATTTCGCGGCCGCGACGATCAGATCAGTTTGCCGGCAAAGAAACGCCGGGATCTGTAACACGTCAACAACTTCCGCGACGCGTTCGACCTGCGACACGTCATGCACGTCCGTCAACACCGGCAAGCCAAGCTCTTCCTTGATGTGTTGCAGCACTTCGAGGCCGGGTTCCATGCCGAGGCCGCGAAAGCTATGGATCGAAGAACGGTTCGCTTTATCAAACGACGACTTGAAAACGAAATCGAGCCCCGCGGCGTGCGCGCGTTGCGAACACTCGCGCGCCATCATCAGCGCGTGCTCGGGACTCTCGATCACACACGGCCCGGCGATGATCGTGAGCCGCCCGTCACCAAACGTGGCCTTGCCCACTGAGAACGGCTTTACGTTGGTCATAAACACGGCCGAGTATACGTCATTCGTTGTCGTCAGCACGACGGGCCACAAAGAGGCACAAGAAGCACAAAACCACTCAAGAACCGGTGCTCATTTGTCCTCGCTTGTGCTTTTTGTGCTTCTTTGTGGCTCAACGTTGTCCGCAGTGGTGGCCCGTGTTTCGCGTAATTTCGCGATATCCACCACCAGGCGTCCCGAGGGCGATTGCAGTGCGGCGCCGCGCAAGGCCTTGATGTCCGGCGCGCTGGTTGCCGCGTGATGTTCGAGCCCGAGTCGCTCCGCGGTATCGAGTAGTTCACGTCGAAACTCCGCTGCGTTTGCGGGTCTCGCTTCCGGTTGTTTTTCGAGCGCGTGCAACACCACTCGCTCGACGTCTTCGGGAATCGTTGCGACGATCTCGCGCGGCGATCGCAACGGATCGTTCTTGTGTTTCAACGCGATCTCGAGCGGCGTCGTGCCGGTGAACGGCGCCATGCCCGCCAACATCTCGTAAAGAATCACGCCGAGACTATAGACGTCCGCGGCCGGCGTGAGGTCGCGTCCTTCGTACTGTTCGGGCGCCATGTAACGCGGCGTGCCGATCGGCGTGCCCGGCAGCGTCACCGCGGTTGCGTCTTCATTGTCATAGATATCAGAAGCGAGTTTCGCGATACCGAAGTCGAGCACCTTCACAATTGCCGGCGCGTTCGCACTTTGCGTCACCAGAATGTTTGACGGCTTCAGATCGCGATGAATGATTCCCGCTTCGTGCGCCGCGGCGACCGCGGCCGACGTTTGCAGCATCATCGAAGTCGCGCGCGCAGTTTCGAGTGGCGCTTCTTTCGCGATGATGTCGCGCAACGTGCGGCCTTCGAGCAACTCCATCACGAGATAAACATTACCGTTGGCAGTCTGGCCGAAATCAGTGACCGAAACCGCGTTCGTGTGATGCAGCATCACCGCCGCACGCGCTTCGAGTTGGAAACGCGCGCGCGCCGCTTCGTTATCGACAAAACGCGGATGCAGCACCTTGATCGCGACCGGACGGTCCATCAATAGATGGCGCGCACGATAAACCGTGCCCATGCCGCCTTCGCCGAGACGTTCTTCGAGAAAATACTTTTCGTCGAGAGTTTGATTTGTAAGTGAGTTTTTATCTTGCAATCAATCACCAGTGGTCGCACTCACACGCTCGTGCATCACCAGATCGACCTCGCCATTTTTCTCCATCGAGGTCTCCGACTGCAAACGGTTTTCGTAAGCGGCACGGACAAAGGCGGCAAACAACGGATGGGCGTTGAGTGGTTTGGATTTGTATTCCGGATGGAACTGACAACCGACGAACCACGGATGCACTTCGCGCGGCAGTTCGATCATCTCGACGAACTTGCCGTCGGGTGAGACGCCACTGAACACGAGCCCGTCGCGCTCCAGTCGCTGCCGGTATTCGGGGTTGAACTCGTAACGATGGCGATGGCGTTCGCTGATCTCTTCCGCGCCGCCATAGATCTCGCGCACGAGTGAATTGGGCGCGAGACGGCACGGCCACGCGCCGAGACGCATCGTGCCGCCGAGCTCTTCCACGCCGACGAGATCGCGCAACTTGAAGATGATGGGATGCGGTGTGTCGGCGTCAAACTCAGTCGAGTCCGCGTCCTTCATTTCACTGAC
>DASXXL010000783.1:0-4005 GCA_036503085.1 Pyrinomonadaceae bacterium
CCGACACAAAAATGACGTCGCGGCCGGGACCGGACGTAGAGTTTCGCAATCCGTGTGATGTGGCGAAGAAGATGGTTTCGGAGATTCACGATCGCGGCGCGAAAGTGGTCGTTGCGTTGACGCACCTGTCGATGCGTGAAGACAAGGAAGTCGCGCGTTGCGCCGACGTGGACCTGATCATCGGCGGCCACGAACACACGCTACTCGAGTCTAGCGCGGGCGGCGCGCCGATCTTCAAGATGACGGCCGATGCACGCGAACTGGGCCGCTTCGATCTGAACATCAACAAGGACACCGGCAAACTCGACAGCATCGACTGGAAAGTGATCCCAGTTACGAAAGACACGCAGGAAGCGCCGGAGTTCACCGCGGTCTACAAAAAATACGCGCCGCTGCTGACGGAGCTCGCGAAACCCGTCGGCCGCACGAGCGTTGCGCTCGAGGCGCGCAGCGCCGCGAACCGCACGCGCGAAACCAACGTCGGCGATTTTGTCGCCGACGCATTTCGCAAAGCGACGTCCGCCGACGTCGCCTTAATGAACGGCGGCTCGGTGCGCGCGGACGAGCTGATCGCGCCCGGACAGTTGACAGTCCGCGACGTCTTGTCGATCCTACCTTTCAAAAATAAGCTGGTTAAGATTGAGATAACCGGCGCCACGCTGCGAGCGGCACTCGAACACGGCGTGAGTCGCGCCGCGGAAGACGCGGAGCCCGGCGGGTTTCCTCAAGTTTCGGGAATGCAGTTTTCGTTTGACGCGTCGCGGCCGCCGGGCCAGCGAATCGTCGATCTCAAGATCAACGGCCAACCGCTCGATCCCGACCGGAAGTACACGCTCGGGACGACAACGTTCGTCGGGCTCGATGGCGGCGACGGCTACGCGATGTTCAAAGGCGCAACGGTGATTACACCGCCGGAACGCTTGCCGCTCGATTCGGAAGCGTTGCAACGAGTAATCGGTTCGGTGCGATCGATCGCGCCGAAAGTCGAAGGACGAATTACACGTTTGGATACGGTTCGGAAGTCTGCCACTGAATGTAAGTGATAGTCAGAGCATTGAACGCACTTGTATTTCTTGTGCCTCTTTGTGGCCAAGCTCCAACTCCCCGGATTTGGAGGTTATATGGAACTTCACGACGACAGTTCAGCCAGCAAACGCTACGAAGCAAACGAGCTTTTTCACGAAGCGTACGAAGCGCAGCAGGCGAGCGACTACGAGCGCGCGATCGAGCTCTACAAACGTTCGATTGAGACGTATCCGACCGCTGAGGCGCACACGTTTCTCGGTTGGGTTTACAGTTTTCAGCAACGTTACGACGATGCGATCGCGGAGTGTTTAGAGGCGATTCGCGTCGACGACACGCTCGGGAATCCTTACAACGACATCGGGAGTTATCTGCTGGCGAAAGGTGATCCTTACGGCTCGGTGCGCTGGTTCAAGCGCGCATTGCTGGCGCCGCGTTACGAGTCATACGCGTTTCCGCATTTCAATCTCGGGCGGGTTTACGAAACGCGGCGTCGCTTCATGGACGCGGCGCGCCACTACGGCCTGGCGCTCGAACAAAAACCTGATTTTGCGGAAGCGGCCGTCGCGCTGCGCCGTATGCAGACGCGCTTGAACTAGTGCGCGACGATCTTCAGCTTCTCGCCCTTCTCGTCCACGGCGACATAGGTCACTTCCGCTTCCGTGACGCGAACGCGTTCGCTCTTCCCCATTCGCTCGACTTCAACGACCACACGCACTGTGATCGAAGTCGTGCCCACGCGAACGACGTCGGCGTAAAAGCTCACCAGATCCCCGACGAAAACCGGTTGGTGAAAGATCACTTCCTTCATCGCGACGGTGACAAAGCGGTCCATGTGCGTGTGGCGGTGCGCCTGGATCGCGCCGGCCGTGTCGATGTAACTGAGGATGACGCCGCCGAAAATCGTGCCTTGTGAATTGGTGTCGCGCGGCAGCAGCGTGATGCGGATCGCCGGATCGTTGTATTCGTGCATGAGGCTATCCTACGCGGCGAGCTGTTCGGAGATCCAATCGGTGATGGCGCGTTTCAGATCGTCGAGGCGGTGGTCGAAGAAATGGCCCGCGCCGGGAATGACGACGAGGCGCACCCGGGTCTTCTCCGCCAGCTCGGCGGCCATCTGTTTTACGTGTTCGCTGTCGCCGAATTCGTCGAGCTCGCCATGGACCAGCAGCAGCGGCTTGCGGCACGCCTGAAGAAACTCGAAGTTGTAGTTCTTTAACGGCGTGCCGATCCCGATCAGATACTTGACGCGCGGGTCCGCAATCCCGACTTCCAAGCCAAAACGCGCCCCAAAAGAAAAGCCGCAAAGCGTAATGCTCAGGTCGGGGTAATTCGCCGCGAGGTAATCGAGCGCCGTGCGCACGTCGTCGCCTTCGCCGCGTCCTTCATCGTGTTGGCCCGTGCTTTGTCCGACGCCGCGGAAATTGAAGCGCAGAGTGATCAGGCCGGCATCGTTCAACGCCGCCGCCGCACGAAAGACCACTTTGTTATGCATCGTGCCGCCACCGAGAGGGTGAGGGTGCAGCACGAGGGCCACGCCTTTAGCTGGCCCGGTTCGAGGTTCCTTCAGGATTGCTTCTAGCTGCCCGTGCTCGGCCGGAATGAACAGATTGCCGCTGGGGTACATGAAAACCAAACCGACAAGATTACAGAATTAACAGGATGGCAGTAGGACCTAAGACCACTGACCGCGCCTGACCTAGGGGGTTTTAGTAGTTAAGAAATCTGTGGTCCGCTGCCTAATCCTGTTCATTCTGTTCATCCTGTCTACGCTTCGCCGCCGCCGGCGTTGTCTTCACCACCGCCGCCTTCGCCACCACCACCCGACATCTCTGCGCCAGAGCTTTCACTCTCCATCTCGGCGGCGAGTTCCGGAGCTGAGATCGCTCGCTTCTTCGAGCCGCTCTTCTTCGAACCTCCGCGGCGACCTTTACCACCTGATTTCTTTCCGGCTTTCTTCGTACTCTTTGCAGCTTTCTTAGTCCCGTACGCGCCGCCTTTGCCGCCTTTCTTTCCAGCCTTCTTGCCACCCTTCTTGCCGGACTTCTTTGCAGCCTTCTTCGACGACTTCTTTCCTGGTGGGCGGCCTCGCCGCTTGCCGGCGCTCTTCTTGGTCCCTTTGCCGCCGCCTTTGCGCGCACCTTTAGACTTCTTCGATCCTTTTCTCGCTGCCATCTCCTTTGCTCCTTTTGTTTGGTCTGGGTTTGGGCCCTCACCGTAACAAAATAATTTAAGACTGTCACGATGTTTTCATCTAGGACCGCAGGCGTCTCGCCTGCAACGAACGACAGGGACTGATCGCATCTTGCAGGCGAGACGCCTGCGGTCCCAGATAAGATCGGATCTATAGACATGCGTCCGCTCTTTCAGCTACAGTAACCCCGCTCTCCATACAACTCGTCGGCTAAATCGTGGGAAGGCCCTGGCATGCTAGATCAAAATTCGCCGTGCGTGACTCCTCTTTTTCAACCTGCTGTTCACTACTTCAGCCAGCTCGTGCCGAACTCGTCGCCCAGGTCGACTGACTATTCTCCAGGCGCTCAAAAATCGCGGCGCGTAGTGCCCGCAGGTCGAACGGCCCTCGTTGTCGACGACGTCGCCGACGTGACCGAGATGCTCGCAGTCGTGCTGACCCACGCGGGTTACAACGTTACGACCGCTGCTTCCGCGCCCGCAGCTTTGAATTTTGCGCGCGCCCAACACTTCGACGTGATCATCTCCGATATCGGCATGCCCGATATGAATGGTTATCAACTGGCCCGCGAAGTCAGGCAGTTGCCAGGTTACGAGACGACGCCGATGGTCGCCGTGACCGGCTACTCGATGTTCGACGACAGGGAACGCTCCACCAAAGCCGGCTTCAGCGCCCACATGACCAAGCCAATCGATCCCCGAGCCCTACTCGATTTGATCGAACAACTGTGAGTCTCTCCCAGCTCTACTCCGACAGATCCATCCGAATCATCCAGTTTTCAATCGGCG
>DASXXL010000784.1:0-1853 GCA_036503085.1 Pyrinomonadaceae bacterium
TCTTTAACATCGCCGCCAGCCTGGTCCGCGTCGCCTTCGGCTTCGAGATCGCGATCGTTGATCGCCCTGCCGACTACTTCCTTAGTTTTACCTTTAGCCTGATCGAATTTGCCTTCAACTTCGTCTCTGTTTGGTAGTCCCATTTTAACCTCCTCACACCTTGATGATTTGCGTCACACGGCTTGAGGAGCAATCAGCGTTCCACCGACAAGTTAAACAAGCTTGGCAAACCTTAATTACTTACTCGTCGCAATACGACGAACGCCCAGATCGAAAGCGCGGCGGCGAGGAGGGTTAGGATAAGAAAGAAGGGTTCGCGCAGGACGTGCGTTTCCATAGCGATGTGTACGATGTGCGCGATCGTGATCAACGCGAAGATCGCACCGCTCGTGATGATGTAAGCTTTCATGGGAGACTCCTTCGAACTAGTTAGTTAGCAGTTCATACTTTAAAAGTTCAGCTTGTGACTAAGAGTGCAGCTTCTGAATGATCGCGTCGGCGAACTCGGCGGTTTTGGCGGTGCCACCGATGTCGCGGGTGCGGACCTCCCCTTCTTCGTAAACGGCGAGCATCGCGCGCTCGATGCGGTCGGCGGCGTCGCGCTCGTCGATGTAGCGCAACATCAGGATTCCGGATTGTAATAAGGCGGTCGGGTTTGCAATGCCTTGGCCGGCAATGTCCGGCGCGGAGCCGTGTACTGCTTCGAAGACGGCGCCCTTCTCGCCAATGTTTGCGCCCGGAACAAGGCCCAAACCACCGACTAAGCCGGCACACAAGTCGGAAACGATGTCGCCGTAGAGATTCTCGAGCAACATCACATCAAACTGTTCGGGACGCATCACGAGCTGCATGCACGCGTTGTCGACAATCTTGTCGTCGGCCTGAATGTCGGGGTAGTCCTGCGCCACGCGACGAAAGCAGTCGAGGAACAAACCATCCGACATCTTCATGATGTTCGCCTTGTGCACGGCCGTGACTTTCTTCCGTCCTTCGCTGCGCGCATGCTCAAACGCAAAGCGCGCTATGCGTGTCGACGCCTTTTCCGTGATGATCTTCAAACTCTCGACCACGCCTGGCACGACGACGTGTTCAAGACCGGAATAGAGATCCTCCGTGTTCTCGCGCACGACGATCAGATCCAGTTCCGGATAACGGCACGGCACGTTTGGCAATGCGCGCACCGGCCGCAGGTTCGCGTACAAGTCGAGCGCCTTGCGCAGGCCGACGTTGACGGAAGTGAAGCCTTTGCCGACCGGCGTGGTGATCGGTCCTTTCAACGCGACCTTGTTGAGCAGGATGGAATCGAGCAGGTCCTGCGGCAGCGTCTCGCCGAATTTTTCGAGCGCCTGCGCGCCCGCATAATGCGTTTCCCATTCGATCTCAACGCCGGCGGCTTCGATAATTCTAACTACGTTGGAAGCGACTTCGGGGCCGATGCCGTCGCCTGGAATCAGTGTGATACGATGAGTCATCGCAACAGATATTAGTGCTTTGTACTTGAACGGTTCAAATGAAGTGCCGCGTTCTGCGGATGTGGTCATTGTCGGCGGCGGCGTGATTGGTCTAACGGTCGCGCGCGCGTTGGCCCAACGCGGTGTGCGCGAGGTGTGTTTGATCGAGCGCGCGGCGTTGGGGACGGAAGCGTCGTTTGCGGCTGGTGGGATACTCGCGCCGCAGGCTGAAGCCGATGGGCGCGATGAGTTTTTCGAACTCGCGTGCAGGAGTCGTGATCTTTATTTTGACTTCGCCGCTGGGTTGTTTGAAGAGACTGGTGTTGACGTTGAACTGGATACGACGGGGACGCTTTATGTGGCGTTAAACGAAGCGGATGGGATTGAGATCGAGAAGCGTTT
>DASXXL010000785.1:0-2918 GCA_036503085.1 Pyrinomonadaceae bacterium
ATGCACCTGGCCGAACTACTAAACCACAGATGACACAGTTGACCAGCGAAACCTTTGCTGAGAATGCGAAGGCTGCGTTGAATGATGCGCAGTTGCGCGGCGCGCTGCGTCATGCGACGACGGTCTTCGGCCGCAAGCGGCGTGAAGCCGCCGCCAGTCTCGACAACTGGGAAGAGCTGCGCAACGAGGCGCGCGCGATCAAAGACGACGTGCTGCTGCATCTCGATCGCTATCTCGAAACGTTTGTCGAGAATGCCGAGCGGCGCGGCGCGAAGTTTCACTGGGCGCGCGACGCCGCCGAAGCAAACGACATCATCTGCGGGCTCACACTCGCGCGTGGCGCGCGCAACGTCGTCAAGAGCAAGAGCATGACGACCGAAGAAATTCATCTCAACACCGCGCTCGAACGCGCCGGCATGAAGGTGGTTGAGACCGACCTCGGCGAGTACATCATTCAGCTCGCCCATGAAACTCCGTCGCACATCATCGCGCCCGCGATTCATAAATCGAAGCGCCAGGTCGCGGAACTGTTCACGACCGAGCTGGGCATGCCGCCGACTGATGACATCGAGGAACTGACGAGCACCGCGCGCGTGACGTTGCGCGAGCGATTCGCTACGGCCGACATCGGCATTAGCGGCGTCAACTTCGGGATCGTCGAAACCGGCACGATCGTGATCGTCGAGAACGAAGGCAACATTCGTCTGACGACGAGTCTGCCGCGCATGCACATCGCGGTGATGGGGATCGAGAAGTTGTTGCCGCGCTTCGCGGATCTCGACGTGTTTTTCAAGCTGTTGCCGCGTTCCGCCGCGGGGCAAGCGTTGAGCGCATATCAGTCGTTCATCACCGGCACGAAGCACAACGCGAGCGATGAAGGACCGGAGGAGTTGCACATCGTTCTGCTCGATAACGGGCGGTCGCGAATGTTGGCCCATCCGGTGACGCGGCAGTCGCTCGCGTGTATTCGTTGCGGCGCGTGTTTGAATGCGTGTCCGGTGTATCAGCAGGTCGGGGGGCACGCGTATGGCTCGGTGTATCCGGGGCCGATCGGTTCAGTAATTACGCCGCAGTTGATCGGAATTGAGAAGGCGGCGCAGTTGCCGTACGCGTCGAGTTTGTGTGGAGCGTGCCGGGAAGTTTGTCCGGTGAAGATCGACATTCCGCGCCTGTTGTTGCATCTTCGCAGCGAGATCAGTAGCAAGCAGCCGCGTGGCCGGCGCGCTGAGCGGTTCGCTTTCAAGTTATGGGCGCTGGTTATGATGCACCCGTGGCTATACCGCCGTGCCGCTGCTACCGCACGTCTCTTTCAACGTTACTTCGCACTGCCGTTGAAACCATGGACCAGCGGACGCGACCTGCGCCCTATTGAAACGGAGAGTTTTCGTGAACATTGGCGACGCACGCACTGAGATCATGCGCTCGATCCGCTCGCACCTTGCGCGAAGCGTGTCTCACGAACCACAGATGAACACAGATCCGTGTAAATCCGTGTCTAAACAACCGTCGCTTTCCTTAGTCAACGACTTCAAGCGCAACCTCGAAGCCGCCGACGGTCACTGCATAATCGTTCACAACGAAGCTGAACTCGCTGAAGCTTTAAAGCCGATCACTGAAGGAAAGAAAGTCGCGACTTCCGACGCGCCGCCGCCAACGAAAGATCTATTCAACTTCGACGTTGGCATCACAAGGGCGCAAGCCGCCATCGCTGAAACCGGCACGCTCGTGCTCGACTCATCAGTCGAACACAACCGCCTCGTCTCGCTCGTGCCGCCGGTACACATCGCAATACTCGAAGCATCGCGCATCTACGCAACCCTCGCCGAGGCGCTCGCGATGCTGCAAAGCGGCGACGAAGTCAGCCCCGCGATCACGTTCATCACCGGCCCGTCACGCACCGCCGACATCGAACTAACACTCACGGTCGGCGTTCACGGTCCACAACAGCTCTATGTTTTTATTATCGAAAACAACTGATGAACATCATTTCTATCGCCACCGCCGAAACAAAGTGGAGTGTTCCGCGCCCGGCGATCATCCTCTACCACGGCGGCCAGGACACACGCTACCGTCTCGACTGCAAACGTCTCTTCGATCCCTCCGACCATCCGTCAAATCCCCTGTCCTGGTTTGACCTCGATGGCCCGTGGCTGCAAAAAGCGCGCGAGATCTACGACAGCGTCGAACGCGACCTCACCGTCTTGGACGAACTGAACCAACAAGACTGTCTGGTTGCGGCGAGTGATGCGTACTGGTTCGCGCCCGTGCCGCGTCCGGGCAAACTGATCTGCATCGGTCTCAACTACCGCGATCACGCGAAGGAAAGCAACCTGCCGCTGCCGGACAAACCCATCGTCTTCTCGAAGTTTTCGAGCGCGGTGATCGCTCCCGGCGAACCGGTCGTGATCCCGCGGACGAGTCAACAGGTCGATTACGAAGCGGAGCTCGCGGTCGTCATCGGCCGGCGCGCGAAGAACGTCAGCGCCGATCGCGCTTACGATTACGTGCTCGGCTACACGGCTTTCAACGACGTTACCGCGCGAGATTTTCAGTTTGCCGACGGGCAGTGGCAACGTGGAAAATCGTGCGACACGTTTGCGCCGATGGGCCAAACGATCGTGACGACGGACGTTATCGCCGACCCACACAACCTGGCGATTAAGTTGACTCTGAACAACGAGATCATGCAGGACTCAAACACCGATCAACTGATCTTCGGCGTGCCGCGGTTGATCGAGTTCATCTCGGAATCGATCACGCTAGAGCCCGGCGACGTTATCGCCACCGGCACGCCGTCCGGCGTCGGCTTCGCGCGCAAGCCGCCCGTGTTTCTCAAGCCGGGCGACCGAATGGAAGTTCTGATCGAAGGCATGGGAGGTTTAGGAAATCCAGTCGTGGCGGAACAGGAAAACTAACAT
>DASXXL010000786.1:0-8553 GCA_036503085.1 Pyrinomonadaceae bacterium
GTGCCGACGTTCGTGGTCCAACATTCGTTTCCGCTCATCGCCGTCGTCGGCGCGTTTCGGCCGCGACTCTTTATCGCGCACCAGGTGCTCGACTCGTTGAGCCAGGAAGAACTGGCGGGGGCGATTGCTCACGAGTGCGGACACCTCGCCGCACGCGACAACTTCAAACGCTCCGTGATGCGCATCAGCCGCGCCGCGCTGCTGCTGATTCCGTGTGGTCGTTCGCTCGATCGCGCGTGGAGTGACGCGTCGGAATCGGCTGCCGACGAACACGCGGCCGAACGCAGTTCGATCGTCGCGCTCAATCTCGCGTCAGCGCTGGTGCGGATCGCGAAGATGATTCCAAAGGGCCAACAGCAGATTATGCCTGCTTCTGTTTCCGCGTTTCTGTCGGACGACGAAGACACGCCGCGGGTGAAGGTGCGCGTGCGCCGGCTCGTCGAGCTCGCCGCGACGGATCCGCGCCAGTTAGTCAGCAGTGCGCCGCTGTTTCGCTTCATGCCTTGGCTGGTGCTCAGCGCATTGGTGGTGACCGGAGTATCGATTGAGAGCCGGCCGCAGGTTTTGGCCGCGGTGCACACGTTCCTCGAACAGGTCGTTAAGTTCCTCAGTTAACCCCCCACATTCGCCTAAACAGATTACGACGGCTGGTAGTAGTTGGCCGCCGACGATAGAGTCTCGAACTCCTCCCGCCCTTATCAATCAACGCTATGCTGAACGACCTAATGTGTCGTGGGAATGTGATTATGAAAAGACTGCTTTTTTTACCTTCGCTCATCATTCTTGCCGCTGCGACTGCGCTGGCGCAGTCACCGAACACTGCCTCGATGATCGTCCTTGTTGCCGATCAGGCCGGCGCGGTCGTCAAAGATGCGAAAGTTTCTGTCGTGAACACGGCGACCGGCGACTCACGCGAGGCAGTCACGGGCGCCGACGGCACGGCAACGTTCCCCGGCTTGTCCCTCACCGGAACTTACAAAGTCACCGTCGCGCGCGAAGGTTTCGGTAACGAGGAACGCAGCAATCTCACGTTGCGCTCTGGTGAAACGGCCACGATCAAGGTGACGTTGCAAGCCGGATCGCAAAACGCGGAAGTCACCATCTACGGCACCGCTGAAGGTGTGCGCGCCGATCCGTTGATTGGCATTCCCTTGCGTAGCGAGCGCATCAACGAGACGCCGATCCTCGGCCGCAAGACGACCACGCTGCCGTTATTGAATTCCGCTTTTCGCCAGGGAAAGGGAACAGGCGATCTTTTCGTCAACCAGATCTATTTCATCACCGGCGCGGGATCGCGCCGCGCCACGACGGTCACACTCGACGGCGCGAATAACGACGAAGGCTGGGGCCGGCAAACGGCCGTCGCGACGATTCCACTCGGAGCGATTCAGGAGATCGCGATTCTCTCGAACGCGTTCTCGGCGGAGTATGGCTGGACCGCGGGACCGGCGCTGAACATCGTCACCAAGTCAGGCACGAATGACTTACATGGCGAAGCGTTGGCTATGTTTCGTCCCGGCGACTGGCAAGCCAAGACCTTTTCGACGAGAGACTTTTGTCCGCGCACGGTCCCGACGTGCGTCACGCCGAGCACGCTGCGAGCGATCAACCCGGTCGACATTCCCGATGCGTTGCAGCAATACTCCGGCACGATTGGTGGTCCAATCGTCAGAGATCGCACCTTCTTCTTTGCCACGGCTGATTACACACGGCAGAACCGCACGACGTTTCTTTCGACTTCGTTGCCGGCGTTCGTTTTGCCGCCGGATGGAAACCTTGCGTACACCGGACACTATCGACAGTTTCTTCTAGACGCTCGCGTCGATCACAAGCTCACGTCGAACCAGAACCTCGCCGTGCGCATGAACGTCGACCGTTTCTTCGACGACAATCCGCAGGATGCCGTCGGCGGGACGAACGCGCCGAGCGTTGCGCGCCGATATGGGCGTCGCGCGTGGACCATGCAGGTCAATCACACCGCGGTCATCAACACGCGCCTCATAAACGAAGCGCGCTTTGCGTATCTGCACGGCGATCCGGTGACGCTTTGGGAAGCACAGAATTTATCGACCACTTACACGCGCGGCGGCGCGGTGCCGTTCACGATCGGACAATCACGCGCGTCGGATCTCTGGAGTCATCAATACCAATTCACCGACACTGTCTCCTGGTCGTTGGGCAAGCATTACTTGCGGTTCGGTGGCAGCGTAATTCATCACACGTCGGGCGGTTTTGGCAGTGAGCCCGGCACGGCGATCCTCGGCACGTTTACGTTCAAGAACACGACGACCGCGCCGTTCGGACAGTTGACGCTGAATGACGTGCAGAACTACACGCAGCCGATCGACTTCGGGATCAACAGCTACGAGTTACCGCAGTGGCTTAACACGCTGTTCATTCAAGACAGCATGCATCTGCGTAGTGACTTCACGCTCGACGTCGGGCTGCGCTACGACCGGCAAACTCTTACCGACGCCAAGAAAAATTTCGCCCCACGCATTGGGTTCGGCTGGCACCCGGGCGGCGACCCGAAGCTCGCGCTGCGCGGCGGCTACGCGATGTACTACACGCAGATTCGCGCGAATGCCGTGGCGGGTTATCTCGTTAACGGGCTCGATGGTTTGACGACGTACACCGCGACTCCGAACCAACTTGGATTTCCGACGTGTTTAGTAGGTTCATGTCTGCCGGTTAACGTTGATCCGAAGACCTTTCCCGCGACGCAACTACCTGCTCGCGACATCACGATCCGCGCCGGCTTGCGCGACTTTTATCGCGAACAGTTTGCAAGGTTTGGTTTGAACTTCGATCTTTTGCCGAACTATCCGGACAAACTCGTGAATCCGCGCAGCCAGGTCTTCACTCTCGGCGCTGAACGCGAATTCTTTAAAGGCTTCTTCTTCGGCGCTGATTACGTTCGTCAACACTGGACCAACCTCGATCGCACTGTCGATCTAAACGCGCCCACGCCGTTTACGCGTACTGCGCCGGGTCAAACGAGAAGTGTCGCCGCCGCGAACCTCACGCGTCCGATTCTGCCGGCGCCCGGCGGCGTTCGTCAGGTGAACGTGATCATGAATCTCGGGGTCGCGGATTACAACGGTTTGCAAACGCAGTTTAGTTATCGCGGTAACCGGCGCTTGTACGCGTCGGTGAGTTATACGTTTTCGAGTGCGACGAACACTTTTGAGCCGGACGGCAACGGTATTGGACCAAACGAAAGCAACATTACGCAGCTCGGCGAGGTCGAGCGTGGCCCGAGCGTGGTGGACCAGCGTCATCGCGGCGTCGTGACTGTTCAGTATCGCTTTCCGTGGGACTTCACAGCGGGAACGGTGTCGATGTTTGCTTCGGCGCGGCCCTTCAACGCGACGACGGGCATCGACAACAACGGCGACGGGATCAATAACGATCGTCCGGTTGTCAACGGCGTCATTCTCAGCAAGTCTGCGTTTCGCGGCTCGCCTACGTCGGAAGTAAACGCCTACATCGAGAAGCGCTTCAAGACGTCAGAGCGCACGAGCATTCTGCTGCGGCTCGAAGGCTTCAATCTTTTCAATCACGGAAACTTTCTCGGTCGTGGCGTGACGGTTTACGGCGATCAGGCGGTGGCCTTGCCGACGTTTGGACAGTTTGTTGGTGCGGTGGGAACTTCTCCGAATGCAATCCCGGCGTTTGCGAACATCGACCCGCCGCGGATGTTCCAGCTCCAGGCACGCTTTACGTTCTGAAACTGTTTCAGCACTTCGGCCGCTTAGATCGGAGGGGTTTCTTCAAACGGAAGATCCGGCTGGTAGCCTTTGTCGCGTCCGGCGACGTAGAGTCGCATCGCGAACCACAGAATTCCGAGGGCTAACAAAATCCAAACCACGGCCCACAGAATCGGAGGAAGGTGGGTAGCGTTGCCCATGTTCACCGCATCGGTCTGGACGGTCGGAACAAACGGCGACGAGAGGAAGAACACAGTCTTTAGATCAGTGAGTGCGTTGAGCACGCATTGCACGGCGAGAAAACTGACGAAGAAGGTCGCGACGCGCGCACTCGCAAAACGCGCAATCAAAAACAGCCCAACCGTAAGAAACAAACCCGCCAACAGCGTGAAGGGAATTCCCGACCACGCGGTCAAAGAAAAGATCGGCTTGAACAAGCCGTAGATCATCGTCAGTCCAAAGATCAGCACCGAGCAACAGAGCAACACGATCCGCGCTGACGTCGCTTTCCGGATCAGCACCAGCAGCAACGCCCCAAACGCCATCGAGCCGAGATAGCCCGCGCTCGAGATGAACACTTGCGAGATGAAGCCGCCCTGCGTCGTGTAAGTCTCGCCATTCGCGTTCGTCGCCACGCTCAGGCTGCTGACGGAGTTGCCGGTCAGCAAGGCGGCGATCGCGTGTCCACCTTCGTGAATGAAGGTGACGAAGATTCGGAACGGGTAAGTCAGAATCTCGGCGTACGGAATGAACCAGAGGACCACGGAAAGCGTCGCGGCGACCAGCAGCGTCATAGCCTGCGGTCGTGCGTCTTGTTGAAGCCTGAATCTCATCTTTAATACTCCGGCTGGCGGTTTGAGCGTATTTTAGTTCGCACGGGCTAAAACGCACAACGCAGACAGGATGTTCCGCTAAGACGAGTAGTCGCCGGATTTCCCGCCTGTTTTGCTTTCGAGACGAATGTCAGTGATCGTCATGCTTTTTTCGAGTGCTTTGCACATGTCGTAGATGGTGAGGGCGGCGACTGAGACGGCGGTTAGCGCTTCCATTTCGACACCTGTTTGCGCTTTAGTCGAGACGTCGGCTTCGAGGTTGACACCTGAATCTGTTAGCTCGGCGCGCACGTCAATGTGGGTCAGAGGCAGGGGATGACAAAGGGGAATCAGATCGGCCGTGCGTTTCGCAGCCATGATGCCGGCGAGACGCGCGGCTTCCAACGGATCGCCTTTCGGTGTGCGATGAGTACGCAGCGCCGCCACAGTCTCCGCGCTCATCAAGACTCGCGCTGACGCGACCGCACGGCGCGCAGTTGTTTCCTTGTCGCTCGTGTCGACCATGCGGATGCGGCCTTGATCGTCGACGTGAGAAAGCTGGGTCATGGCGCAGAGTAGATAACAAAGCGTCGCCGCGAAGCAAGCGCTGTCGTAGGACCGCAGGCGTCTCGCCTGCTTGTGCCCGCAACACACCTCCTTCGTTGACAGCAGGCGAGACGCCTGCGGTCCCAGGCAATGGACAACGTAAGGAGTTACGGCAAGCGCAACACTCTCACGAGCGAGTTTGCTTCGAGCGCTTTCGTTCCCGCAGGCACGATCGCGAGCGCGGTCGTGAGCGCAAACGCGACGAAGTCAGACGAGCCGCCCCACTTCAGCGGAAACGCGATCAGTTCGCCGTCGTCATTCGTGGTGAGTTGCGCCGGCAGATAACTTTCACGGTCAACAGTTCCTTTCACGCTACGCGCCAGCACCGCGGTTTCGTACTTGAGCGCCGGATCGGTCACGCCCTGCATCGCCAGCAGCGCCGTACGCGCGAACAGATTGAACGTCACGGCCACTGAAACCGGATTGCCGGGTAGACCAAAGACGAGCGTGCCGTTTGGCAGTCGTGCGAAAACACTCGGCTTACCCGGACGCAGCGCGACGCGTTCGAAGAAGATCTCCGCATCGAGTTCTTTGAGTGCTGCTTTCGTGACGTCGTAAACGCCCATCGACACGCCGCCGGAGGTAACGATCACGTCGCAGCTCTCCGCAGCCGCGGCGATTTGATCTTTCAGCACTGACGTTTCGTCACGCGCGAATCCCACACGCTGCGTCACTGCGCCGGCAAGTTGCGCGTACGCAGCGATCGAGTAGTTGTTGGAGTCGCGAATCTGATCCTGGCCGGGTTTCTCATCAACCGCGACGAGTTCGGTTCCGGTGGCGAGTACGCCGACGCGCGGACGTTGTCCCACCGCGACTTCCGCGTAACCAAACGCCGCGAGCACCGCCATCATCGCCGCATTGATCCTGACGCCGCTTTGCAAAACGATCTCGCCCGCTTTGATCTCCGAGCCGCGTTTGATGATCGATTTGCCGAGCTCGACTGACTCGAGCAGTTCGACAACGGTACCGTCTTTGAGTTCGTGAGCCAGTTCAACCTGCTGCACGCTGTCGGCGCCGACGGGCACGGGCGCGCCGGTCATGATCCTGACGGCTTCGCCTTGCTGGAGTTCGTTATGCCAACCCTTGCCTGCCGCCGATTCACCGACGATGCGCAAACGAACCGGCGCGTCGCCCGTTTCCTCCGCGCGCACGGCGTAGCCGTCCATTTGCGAACGATCGAACGGCGGCAAATCGGAATCAGCGATGATGTCTTCAGCGAGTACGCGATTGAGGGCGTCGTGGAGTTTGACGCGTTCGGACGGCAGCGACCGCGTGTGTTGTCTAACGATCTGAATAGCTTCCGCTACCGAAATCATCTCTGGCTTGTGCCTATCTGTGTAAATCCGCGGCCAAAATCTGTGGCAAAAAACCGAAAGGCCGGTTTTAGGACCGGCCTCTCAAGGTTGGCGGAGGCATTCAGCCTCGATTGGTCACCGTCCTCACCCCGGCAACCACATTCACCGTTGGCGAGGATTTTAATCAAAAAATTGGCCGGGTCAATAGCAGCGGGCGGAAAATTCGCAAAAGGCCATAAAACAAAGACCAGCCGTGGGCTGGTCTTCATTGTTGAACTTAATGGCGGAGCATACGGGACAATCTTCGCAACTTTTTCCTATCACCACCGGCAGATATGCTTCGTTTCTTGCAACAATTCAAATCGGTCTCAATGTAAGCCATACGGGTAAGGATTATCACGAGACCCGACAGGATCTGGATTCCTCTAAACTTGCCAACTGATACGGCCAAGTTGATGGGCCAATGAAAACTAATTCGCGCTCTCTTGATGTGACTTTTTGTGAGCTCCCTAACTAACAAATCAACATGATCTTTATATGCTAACGATCTTTTTTGTTGCGGCGAGGCAGGCGCACGGTGAAAGCGGTTTCTCCGTTCTCGGATCGCAGAGTCACATCGCCGCCGTGCGCCCGCGCAACCTCGCGCACAATATACAATCCAAGGCCGAGGCCGGGCCCTATATCGCCGCGGTCATTTTGATTAAGTCCACGTTTAAGCGGATCAAAGATATGGTCGAACAACCCTTTCTCAATGACCGGCCCACTGTTCTTTACTTCGATAACGACTTCAGCCTCGTTGCCGGTAAGCCCCACACGAACCGGCGTGTTTGGCGCTCCGTAAGCGATTGCATTCACGACCAAATTGCGAAGTAATTGCTGCAACCGTAGGCCGTCCCAAGTGCCTTCAGTATCACCTACTACTTCCAGATCGATTTGCCGACTTGGATATGCCCCGCGCAACTGTTCCACTTCATCCCTGAACAGAGCCGCCAAATCGGCTTCTGCCAAGTCGATTGTTATACCGAGTCCCAATGTGGTCCGATTGAAATCGATTAGGTCTTCCAGGAGTGCCTTCATCGAAGCGCCGCTGCGGATGAGGCGCGAGGCTGCGTCCGATACGTTCGCTCCAGCGTTCAACCCGGCCAGGTACTGGGCAGTCATCAGAATGGTGTTTAGCGGGCTGCGCATGTCGTGACCAAGCATTCCGAGCAACAGGTTGCGCGCCTGATCTACATGGGCACTGAAAAAGCCGATTGATTCGGCGATCGCCTGATCGATGGCCTCGTTGAAACGGACGATATCATCCAGACTAATCTCATCAGGCTCGCACGCTTCCATCCACAGGTTAAGGACGCTGGCGCGTAGCGCGCGGTACTCAGCGGCCAGTTGGTTAATGTCGAAGCCGCTACGCGCCCGCAGCACGGCGTGCGTTTGTGCGGCTGTCTCAGGGGCTCCCCTAAGTTTGGGTGCTCTGCCCTTGGATTTCTCGGCCTGAGCTTCCTTCGTCTGGGGCGTTGTCAAGTCTTTCGCCACAGCCTCCAGAATCTCTCTCGCGTGGTCACGCAGGGCCAGGGATGTCATTCCCGCCGCCGCCGGGAGTAATGTCGCAGCGAACTCTTCCCATTCCCCAAGAATGGTTTCCGTGTTACGTAAGATAAAGTCTGCCAACCGCATGTCTGCTCCTATTGCATTGGATGTAGCGTCTTGACAGGTCGACGCCCCGATAATAGGCCGTCCGGGGTTAAGTTGACTACGTGTTTGGGATTTTTATTTGATGGTGCAGAACCATGCAAGTCCGCCTGGAATCCTCCTGCACACAGCAAGAAAAGCCGTCCGTGTCGTCAGCGCAAGACGCATGCGATGAACGATAAGCTTGCCTATCGAATTCCCTTTCACGCCATTAGCACAGAAATGTCAATGATGGATCAAGTTCGACCTAAGTGGGTAGGGGTGAACGGAAAGCTGCGCGACGTGGCTGAGTTCGCTCACGTTAAGGCGAGAGTGCCACCAGTCACGACCTCTCCAGTGTGCCAACGCAATATGATTTTGAAGCTAGGTGTAGCGGGTCACAGGTTGTGAGGGCTATACATATTTCCTCAGAGCGGTGCGCATATCGAGGATAAATTCTGT
>DASXXL010000787.1:0-2739 GCA_036503085.1 Pyrinomonadaceae bacterium
CAACTCGCGGCGCGCGATGGCGACGTCGACGCGTTGAATCTTTGCCGGTGGTTTTGGTTCGGGTGGTTGCCAGAGTGTTTGTGGACCACCGGACATCGGATGGCTGATGCCGAGATCGACGACGAACTTCCACGTGCCGTCGGGCTGTTTCTTCCAGAGCGTGACGAAATGGCCGTAACCGGCGGGCTTCGCGTCTGAGACATCTTCCTTGAACTCCCATGGTCCAGTAGTGAAACCGAGATCGCCCGCGGCGGCGATGCCGGCGAAAGCTGGTTGCCACGCGAGCAACGGATGTTTGTTAGAAGGCGGAACGGGATGTTCGTTCAGCCACTTTTTGCCGTTGACGGCTGTGGGTCGAAACAGGAGTCCGTCGTCGGCGATGAACGCGAGGAATGCATCGCGCGTGTTCTTCTCCGCCGCCATGCGTGAGAACGCCTGTTCCGTTTGGACCATCTGCTGCAACGGCGTCTGAAACAATAATGCAATCAAAATCAGTGCTGTCATTCGTGTCTATCCGTGGTTCCGACTGCTACCTGCAATACACTCTCGGGTGTCCATTGATCGATCGGTCTAACATCAGAAAGTTTTCCGCGGCTCATCACTGCGAGTCGATCGCACATCCCAAACAACTCCGGCAGATACGAGCTCACCATCAGCACCGCTTTGTTCTGCTCCGCGCAAACAGCGATCGTTTCGTAAACCTGCGCTTTGCTGCCGATGTCGATGCCGCGCGTCGGCTCGTCGAGCAAAAGCACATCGGCGTCCTGATGCAAGAGCCGCGCAAGCGCGACCTTTTGCTGATTGCCGCCGGACAGCGAACCGACCGCTTGCTGCACGCCGCGTGTTTTAATCTTCAACGCGTTGACGAGTCGCTCAGCTTGTCTTCGTTGCGCACGCAAGTCGAGCCAGCCCCAACGCGAACAGGTGTCGAACTTCGTGACTGTTACGTTGTCCGTGAGCGATTGGTTCAGCGTCAGGCCGTCACTTTTGCGATCCTCGCTAAGATAACCGACGCCTTCGACGAGACGCATCGCGGGCGTGCTGCGTCCTCGCGGCAAAGCGTTTTTGTTGACTGAGATTACTCCGCTCGTCGGTGGTTCGAGGCCGAAGATCGCGCGCAGCAGAGGCGTGCGGCCCGAGCCCATGAGACCGGCGATGCCGAGAATTTCACCGCGACGGAGTTCGAAGCTTGCGTCTTTGAGTAGCGGCGGCGCCGCGAGATTTCGGACGTCGAGAATCGTTTCGTGGATCGCGTTTTTGTTTTTGCGTTCGGGGAAAAGATTTTGTTGCGCGCGGCCGACCATCTTCGCGATCAGTTCGTCGTCACTCGTCGAAGCGATGTCGCCGGTGGCGACGCTGCGGCCGTCGCGCAAAACCGTGAAGCGATCCGCGATCTGGCGCACTTCTTCGAGGAAGTGGCTGATGTAGATGACGGAGATGCCTTCCGAGCTGAGCCGGCGGATTAGTTGAAAGAGGTTAGCGACGTCGTCGCGTTGCAGGCTGCTGGTTGGTTCGTCCATCAGGATGATGCGCGCGCGTGCCGCAAGCGCCCGCGAAATTTCTACTATTTGCCGCGCCGCGATCGGAAGATCCCCCAGGCGTTTTTCCGGACGGATGTCAGCGTGTTGAAACGTGCGCAGCACTTCGTTTGTGCGCGCGCTCAGTTGGTCGCGATCAAGCCAGCCGAAATGCGACGACTCGATGCCCATCAAAACGTTTTCGGCGACGGAGAGATGCGGGCAGAGGGAGAGTTCCTGGTGAATGAGCGCGATGCCGTTGGTGCGTGCGTCGAGTGGGCTTGTTGGTGAATAAACGCGGCCTTCAATCTCCATGCGGCCTTCGTCGGGTTTGAGCGTGCCGGCGATGACGTTCATCAGCGTGCTCTTGCCCGCGCCGTTCTCGCCGATGAGTGCGTGTACTTCGCCCGCGCGCAGTTCGAGATCGACGCCGTCAAGCGCGATAGTTGGGCCAAACGCTTTGCGGATATTAGATAGTTTGAGAGCCGGCATCGTTACAAGCCATCCACAGATTACGCAGATTCTGTTCTGCGTAATCTGTGGATGGTTTTATCTTTACAAAGTGTCGTAGAGCGGGTGCGCTGCCTTCACGCCACCGCGTTCGTTTGAACCGGTAATCGCCAGGATGCGGATCTGTTCGTTGTTGGGCAGCGTCAACGTCGTTGCGTTTACGGGTACGTCGATGGTGTAAGCAAAGAGGTACGAGTAAGCGTAAGCCTCGTTCGTGCCGGCGACAGTGTGATGGTGCGAAGCGAACCACGCAAGTGGCGCGCGCTTGATGAAGCCAGGCGTGATGCCGAGCATCTCGCCGTAAGGATCGATGCGCGTGCGCGGGCGTTGCATCTGCGCGGCAATGTCGGGTGGCGTATCGGGCGGCGGCGTACGCGGTGGAATTTGTACTTCAACTTCTTTCCATTGCCGGTCGTACCACTGGCCGATGAAGCCGCCCCAGTTTTGAATCGTTAGCTCATGCGACTCATTACCGATGCGAAACGTCGCTTTCTCATCGCCACTGACAGCAGCCGCGAGCACGTACAACCGCCGCATCCCAGGAGGCACAAAAATCGTTTGTCCGCGCGGAACAAGCACGTTCACTTTTCCACTCGCAAGCTGAAACGTGATGCCACCGTACGCAAGCTCGCGCGGCAACATCTCCGCGGGTAAAGTATTCCCTTCACCATCAAATCCCGCCTTCAATCTCTCCCCGTCATTCGACGCGCCC
>DASXXL010000788.1:0-6956 GCA_036503085.1 Pyrinomonadaceae bacterium
AACTATCCACGTGTCTGTAGAGCGCGGTGCCCGCACGTGAGAACGAGGGCCGTCCTTCGGGATGGCCCTTTTTCATCCACAGATTACGCAGATTTTTTATCCACAGATTACGCAGATTGTTTACCCCGCTGAGTGTTTCCAGGAATCTGTGTAATCTGTGGATGGCCTTTTACATTTTTGGGGGTTCTCATTTAGTATCACCCGCTTATGCCGCTCTGGCAGGATTACATGCACCGGCGCGAACGCTGGTATCACGATCGCGACAACAACCGGCTCGTGCGGCCGTTTGAGTGGGGCTTGCAGTACGTTCTCGACCACGTAAACGGCGACGATCCGCGGCACGTTCTGGCGCAACACTCCGCACGCGTGATGCAAGCGAGCGACGAGTTTTATGCGTTGCCGGAGATCTCAGATTATCGACTCGAGGACGATCAGTTAACCTGGACCAGCGCGATCGAAACGCCGTCGCGTGAAAACAACGTCGCGCGAGCGCGCTACTTCCCGGCAAAGACCAAAAACGGCCAGCGATCGCGCAAAGCCGTCGTCGTGCTGCCGCAGTGGAACGCGCAACCGCAGAGTCATGTTGAGGCTTGCCGCATCTTCAACATGATCGGCATGGCCGCGTTACGGCTGACGCTTCCTTACCATCAACAACGTAAACCGGCCGAACTCGAGCGCGCCGATCATTTGGTTTGCACGAACATCGGGCGAACCATTCAGTCTATGCGGCAAGCGGTGCTCGACACGCGTGCGGCCGTGCGTTGGTTGAAGAATGAAGGTTTCGAACAGATCGGGATCTTAGGAACGAGCGTGGGTTCGTGTATCGCGTTTCTGGCTTTTGCGCACGAGCCGGATCTGAAAGCCGGCGCTTTCAATCATGTGTCGGGTTACGTGGCGGACGTCGTTTGGCACGGACTCTCCACGGCACACGTCCGCGCCGGGTTTGCCGATCATCTGACGCTGGACGAGTTGCGCACGTACTGGCAGCCGATCAGTCCGCTGCCGTTCATGCCGCGAATGAAGACGATGGGCCACCGGCCGATTCGTTTTATCGTCGCGCGTTACGACCTGACGTTTCCGATCGATCTCTCGCGCGACGCGATCGCCGAAGCACAGCGAAACGATTTGCCGCTCGACGTCGTGTGGCTGCCGTGCGGCCACTACACGACCGGCGAACTGCCGTGGAAAGCGATCGACGCGTGGAAGATCGCGACGTTTTTCCGCAAACAATTCCGCGACTGAAGCCACAAAAGGCACAAGACGCACAAGAAAGGCTGAGAGTAGCTGCCCGTTTTGCTTTGTGCTTCTTGTGCCTCTTCGTGGCCCTACTTCGCCAGCGGAAACATCGGCTCGATGTCGACCGGCACGTCCTTCAACTTGTCGAGCGCCTGTTGCATCGCCGGCCTGATCGCGGCGTACTTGTCCAATATCGAGTTCGCCTTCTCGTAAGATCCTTCCGCTTCCAGCGTCAGCAAGTCATGCGTCAGCTTGGTCACGGCGTCTTTGATCTTCGCGTGATCGACGCTGAACGTTCCCTTTGCTTCGTTGTAGCGAATCGCGCCTTCGTCAGTCAGATAGTTGAACTGCATCGCCACGCCGCGGCCGTGCGCTTCCGCGATGCCGAAACGCACCGAGCGAAACATGCTCGCGAGATACGTCGTGTAGAGCGTGCGTTCCATGCCCTTGTCGATCACACCGTGGTCGATCATGTACTGCAGCGCCCACAGTCCGGTCATGTCCGCCTTCGCTTCTTCGATCGCGGAATACAGTTCTTTCAACTGCTTACGCACGGTCGTCTCCGCGCCGTTGACGGTGATGTTGTGCGGCCCGAGCCCGTGCATCAGCTCGTGACAGAGAATGTGCGTGAAGAAGGAGTCAAACGAAAGCGCCGCTTGGTCGGCCGGATCCAAAACCACGCGCGAGATCGGGATCAGCGTCTTGTTGAATTTTGCGTCCTGCACGTTCTTCAGCATGACGCGCTTCGAACCCTTCTCTTTGACGACGCGTTCGTCGTTCGGCAAGTTGAACGCAGCCGTTTGCACGCCGCTGTTTCCCTCGCCCGAACCAAACACTTCGTTCACCACGCGAATCGGCGACGCCGCGCCGAGTTTCGGATTGCGATAACGCGGATCGATCGGCAGATTGTTTTCGAGCTCCTGCAGGTGGCCGCTGAACCTCGCGAGCTTCGCCGTTTCCGCGTCGTCGCGAATCGTGATGTACGACTCGAACGCCGCTTTGTAACTGAACAACTCGTCTTCGTACGTCTCGTATGGACCAATCGTCACGTCGATTGGTGAATCGAGATCCATCCACGCGACGTCGCTGTCGTAGTAATCGTCGGAGCCAAACGCATCGGCGCGTTTGTTCAGGAAATTTTTGAGCGTCGCGTTTGTCGTCGATGATGCGGCTTCACGCAGCAAACGCGCGGCGGGCTCGAGATACTCTCGATAAGCCTGGCTGTAAGGCACGATCGTCAGCTTCCGATCGTCGCCGCGGCGGATGAGCCAGAAGAAGCCAGTGGCTTTCTGTTTGTCCGCGTCGGAGAGCGTTTGCACCCAGGCGTTGAACTCATCCTTCGTCATGTCGGCAGGGTAATAGTTCGCTTCGTGCGGCTTCTCTGCCGGCACGCCTTCGATGAACGGCTCGTTGTTGTCGAGCCGCGACCATGGACCATCGTTGATATAGAAGTAATGAAGCCGTTCGCGGCCCGCTGGCGTTTTGTCGGCTAGCAATTTCTTTTCGAGCGCGTCGTTGCCGCTCCACACCTGTCGTAGAAATAGCGGATCGAGTAGTTTTGCCGCGGCGATGATCTTGTCGAGCGCCTGGCGATCTTTCGGCGTCAGCTTCGAAACGTCGGCGGTTAGAGTTGTTGGTGCAAACCGCGCGATCTTCTTTGCGAGTTCCTGATCGTTAGACGGTTTGTTCTGTGCTGTCAGAGTTGTAGCTAGTAATCCCATAGTGATAAAGAAACAAACGATACGTTTTGTGGTCATCTCACAATGCCTGCCTGTTTTTTAGAATCTTGACGAACGAGGCCGAGCGCAGCTCCGGCAACGTCAACCCCGAGAGCTTGAGCGCCTCCGCCTCCGTGAGCGCGCCGCAATTGATCGCGCGCAGAAAATAGTTGAGCAGTCCTTGTCCGGTCGCCGCGTCGTCAAACACGTCGCCGACGAGCGTGGCCTTCGCGGCTTTCTCCACGAAGTTCTTCAAACGCTCCGAAGCGGGCGCGAGACTCTCGAGGAAGAACGCGTAAACCGCCGCGTAACGCGTCGGCAGTTGCGCCGGATGCAGGTCCCAGCCTTGATAGAAACCGTTGATGAGCGAGTGTTGAATGTGATCGAAATGAAGTTTCCACGCGCGGTGGACCACCTCGCGGTTCTCTTCGATCTGCTGCGGCGTTAACTGTGGACCACCCTCGGCAAAACGATGCGGCGGCACGGGCATGATGTTGGTCGCGCCGTCCGACAACCAGATGCCTGTGCCCGCGAAAGAGACTTGCATCATGCTCTTCGCGAAGTCGCAGGCGGGATGCACCATGTGCTGGTGCGCGGCGGTGATGTTGCAGCCGGCCGTGTAGTCGTAAGTGCCGAAGTGCGCCGCGATGCAACGGCCATTCGCGGCGGCGAGCAGCAGCGGCAGATTAATGTGGCCGTTGCTGTTGATGATCGACTGCGTGGTCTCGATCATCATTTCAAACTTGAGACTTCCCGCTGCGAGGCCTGTTTTGGTTTCGAGACGTTCGAGCAGCGCAGCGAGCGTTGCAGCTTGTTGCGGAATCGTGATCTTCGGCAACGTCACCACGAAGTTGTTTGGCAAGCGGCCATTGTTCTCTGCGACCAACGTGGAAACGAAGATGTCAAGCGTGCGAAAACTCCGCGCGCGCAGTTCTTCGTTGAAAGGCTTGATGCGAATGCCGATGAACGGCGGCAGTGTTCCCTCTTTGCTTCCTTTCGCGACTTCAACCGCGGCGGACGCAGCGTGACCGTCTTCTTCGTCGTCGGGGCGATTGCCGTAGCCATCCTCGAAATCGATGCGGAAGTCTTCAACGGGTTCGCGTTTCAACTTTTCAAGTACGCGGTTGTAGATCGTTTGGGGATCGGCGCCGCGGATATTCAGCGCCTCGGCAAAGGTGAGAGCGTCAGGCGCAAACTGATCGAGCGCGCGTTGCGCGAGCTGGCCGAGGCGCGCGGCGGAATCGGCCTTGAACAAATGCGCGCCGCCGTAAACCGTGTGCACCGGTTGGCGACGGCCGGTTTCGCCGGGATAGAACTGCGAAAATTTCTCGTTCGCTTGTTGTAACGGCGTGATTAGTGCCGACAAATCCTCGTTCGAAAAGGATGATTTCATACTGAGCTTTTCATACCTCTCGGGACGCTGACGAAAACGTTTATTGACACGCTGCGCTGAGCTTCGCTATGTTGCTTCACTGGGACCGCAGGCGTCTCGCCTGCCCCGCGGCAGCGACCAGCGCAGCCTTGCAGGCGAGACGCCTGCGGTCCCAAGTCCCAAATCTCACCGCTATAGTCAACGATTCTTTCACTGACGCTGGAGAACCATCGCAATGCGAAAACTGATTCTCGTTTTAGGTTGTGCCCTTGCACTCGTGCATCCTACTGCAATCCTGTCGCAGGTCCAATCAGGCGCACCAGCCGCACAAAAGCCCGTCAATCACGGCGGCAAAATCGACTCGAAGTACGACGGTTTCAATCACGAGACCGTGCTGCGTCTGCAAAAAATGAAAGTCACGTGCGACGGCGTCAGGGACAACTTTGTTAAAGACGCCTGCGTCAGCATCGAGGTCAGTCTGCATTGTCCCGGCGTCCAACTCAACTACGTGCGCAACGTCACTTTGCAGATCATGTTTGAGAACAAAGACTGGGTCCACGGTCATCCGCTCGACCAGCGCGACTTGCGCGTGGTGATCGATACCGACACGTTCAAACTCGGCCGAATGCAACTGGCAAACACCGCTGTGCCGGGAAAGTGGGACACGAAGCTCGAAGTGTTGGAAGCGACGATTCCGTACGAGGTGTTTAAGAAAATCGCGCAGTCGCAGGCGGTGGAGATGCAGGTGGGCCGGAGCGCGTTTGAGTTGCGCGAGAAGAACCGTTTGGCGTTGCGCGATCTGGATAGTCGCGTGATGGACACGCGCGCGAAGAATTAGGGTTTACTGCTATTACACTGTTGCGTCGTAGTTAGCGGCACATCTGCCATTGCTTGATCGCTTCGACCGGGTGAATCAGCATCAGGAGTTGCAGCAATAGACTATCGTGGATCCACAGTATCAAGATCAGTTCCAGCACTAGAAACACAATCACGGCGCGCTTCACGCCGAGTCTTCGCGCGGCGAGAAATCCCACGACTGCGCACGTCACATCGCCAAACGAGTTGACGATCGTGTCGCCGGTGTAACCGAGCGCCGCAGTCTCCGCGCGATAACGGTCGATCACGAACCGCGTATTCTCAAAAACCTCCCACGCCGCTTCGAGCGTCAGGGCGAGCCAAAGCTGCCACGCCGGCGCAAGATGCCGTCCGGGCTTGATGCCACGCGCTATCAGCGCGACCAGCCAGAACAACAGAAACCCATGCAGTACGTGAGTGAAGCTGTAAGGATCGAAGAGTTGTTGTGAGTTAGTAGAGCTGCACGTATCGCCACTCCAGACGCGAAACACGCCACACGTGCAGAAGGCGAAGCGCCCTTCAAGCCACAGCAACAGCGCCAACAAAAACAGCGACGCCGCGATTGCGATGAGAGCAGCAACGCTGCGGCGATCCTGGTTTGCAGTCATCAGCGATCTTTAGCGATGGATTCTTTCAGGTAACGATCGCCGCCACCGACTCGCGCAGCCGGCTTAAGCCACGAACAATACTCTCGCACTCAGCGCACCCAGCCGCTGTGTGGGCCCATACTTCTCGCAAGCGAGCGACGTTAAGCTTCTCGGCGTCTCGAGGCCCATATTCGTCGAGCTTCCGCACGTCCAGTAAGCCGTTTACGATGACGCCATCGCAAGCATTGAACAGAGCGTAAATATCTCCGGTTTCGGAGTCATGAAACTCTGCTGTGGTGAGGTTAGTCTTCAATGTAGTTCCTCCTGAAGGCATAGTTCGCCGCACGACTATCGCCGGGGAGTTAAAAATCCGTGTCTCGTAAGACGCGGAAACAATTTGCGATTGATCGCGCCGGCCAGGAAAGCCGGCGTTGCGACGGGCAAGCTTATATCACACTACCGAGGAGTTTTGGGCGCGCTGATGAAAAAAAATCAGGCAGCGCAGTTAAGTGTAATTGCCTTACGGAGGAGTTCGTAAGCGCGCATTCGGCGGTAGGGCGCATCAGCTACGATCTGGCCCAGCACGGTCCTTTTAAAGACTCGTTTTTGCCAGTGGCTGAGATAACGTTGGACGGTCGCGACGGGTATACCAGTCTCTTCTGAGATTCGTTTGAGCGTCATGCCATGTGCCCATAAAAGGACGATTCTCCTAACTGCCGGCGAACAACTGGTGAGGGCCCCGCGAACTTCCAAAGACAATCCTGGTCCGAGCTGGTAGCGAAGCTCCTCCGCGACGTGAACGTCTTCCGGTGAGTTTCCGCCCGCAGGTTGTAGCGGTAGCGAACCCCCGCCGGCTGATTTTCGCGTGCCGTTGCTGTTTTCACGGTCCACTGAGCGGTCGAAATGGCGCTGCTCGACACCGTCGTGCCTGATCTCGTTCAAGCAGAACCTTTTCGCGGTCTGCCGGCACCAGGCGCGCAAACACGTGGTTAACGGACTGTTATTCGGATTCTTAATGGTTTCGATATTCGCCGATACCTTGTCAAAGACATGGTCGCGAATCTCCTCTGCGTCCACTCGGTACCGGGATGACATCAGACGCGATATCTCGGTCAACATCGCGGTGAACCACGGGTGGAACCTGAGCTGCTGCAGCGCTTCTTCACTTCCCGCGATCGCAGCGCTAAT
>DASXXL010000789.1:0-2497 GCA_036503085.1 Pyrinomonadaceae bacterium
TATCCATCAGAAAGATAAAAGACCGGCGACATGTACTTGAAAGCGAGCCGCACGGCTTCGATCGCCATGTGGAAACAATCAGCCGGCGTCGCCGGAGCAACGACGATCGCGGGACATTCGCCGTTTCGTCCCCACACCGCCTGGAACAGATCCGCCTGCTCCGTTTTGGTTGGCAATCCTGTAGACGGTCCACCGCGCTGCACATTAACAATTACGAGCGGCAACTCAGTCATCACCGCAAGTCCGATCGCTTCCTGTTTCAAAGCCACGCCTGGACCAGACGTTCCCGTCAATCCGATCTGCCCGGCGAAACTCGCGCCGATCGCCGCGGCCACCGCCGCGATCTCGTCTTCAGCCTGAAACGTCTTCACGCCAAAACTCTTGTGACGCGAAAGCTCGTGCAGAATGTCTGACGCCGGCGTGATCGGATACGAACCGTAGAACAACGGCCGGCCCGCAAGCTGCGACGCCGCGATGAATCCGATCGCAGTCGCTTCATTGCCTGTGATCTTGCGGTATTTGCCCGGCGCGATCTTCGCTTTCTTGACCGTGTAGTGCGTCGTGAAAACTTCGGTCGTGTCGGCAAAGTTGTAACCGGTCTTCAGCGCTATTTCGTTGGCCTTCGCGAGCTCCGGATTCTTCGCAAACTTCGCGTGGATCCAGTTGAGCGTGTTCTCCATCGGCCGGTCGTAGAGCCAGTAGAGCACTCCGAGCGCGAAGAAGTTCTTCGAGCGATCGATCTCCTTGCGCGACAGCTCGACGTTGCCTTTCAACGCGTTCATGTTAAGCGTGGTGATCGGCAACTTGTGCACGCGATAACCGGCAAGCGTGTTGTCCTCCAGCGGGTTCGCCGCGTAGTTCGCGTACTTCAGGTTCTCCGCCGTGAAGCTGTCGGTATTGACGATGAGCGTGCCGCCTTCTTCGAGATCCGGCAGGTTAACTTTCAACGCCGCCGGATTCATCGCCACGAGGACATTCGGTTGATCGCCGGGGGTCTTGATGTCGTGGCTCGAGAAGTTCAACTGAAAACCGCTCACGCCCGGCAAGCTGCCCGCGGGAGCGCGAATCTCAGCCGGAAAATCGGGCAGCGTCGAGATGTCGTTGCCGACCACGGCCGAGGTGTTGGTGAATTGGGTACCCGTCAACTGCATACCGTCGCCGGAGTCACCGGCGAAGCGGATCGTTACCGTTTCGAGTTCTTCAAAATGTTTTTCAGGCTGAGTGACAGGGGGTTCAATAACAGTGCTCATTTCTTGTGTCAGACCCTTTCGATGGTATGGCCGGGGCGGCTACTACAGTATAGGTCATAAGAGCCGATAAGTCTTAATCAGATGTAAGGTGACATTGCGGCGAGCTTTTCGATGATTCCAGGCAGCACGCGCAAGGTCGTTTCGATCTCGGCTTCGGTGTTGTAACGGCCGAGCGAAAAGCGAATCGAGCCCTGCGCGAGTGTGTAAGGCACGTTCATCGCTTTCAGCGTGGCCGACGATTCGTGCGTCGTCGAATGACACGCCGAACCGGTGGAAACACAGATGCCCGCCTGATCCAGATGCAACAAAATGTTCTGTCCTTCAACATGCTCGAACGAGATGTTCGACGTGTTAGGCAGACGCTTCGAGCTATCCTGCGTGCCGTTAAGATGCGCATTCGGAATCTGTTCGAGAATTCCGTCTTCAAGTTTATCGCGTAGATTTTCGATCTGTTTGTGACAATCATCACTCTGCGCCAGCCGGCACGCAGCCCCAAGTCCGACGATATTTGGCACGGCGTGCGTCCCCGCGCGACGACGTTGCTCCTGCGCGCCGCCGACGATGAACGACGGGAGCTCAAGACCACTTCGCACGTAAAGCGCACCGATGCCTTGCGGCGCGTGCAGTTTGTGACCTGACAGCGCAAATAGATCGACTTCCGAGTTTTTCAGATCGACCGGAACCTTCCCTGCGGCTTGAACGCCGTCGACGTGAAAGATCGCATCCGAGCGCTCGCGCACGATGCGCCCGATGTCGTCAATCGGAAACAGCACACCGGTTTCGTTGTTCGCCAGCATGATCGAGACGAGCACCGTATCCGGCCGCAGCGCCGTGCGCAACTCATCGAGATCGAGTTCGCCTGTTCCGCTGACACCGAGCCACGTCACTTCGTAACCGTCTTTTTCCAACAAGCCGCAAACATTGCGCACCGCTTCGTGCTCAACCTGCGTCGTGATGATGTGACGCTTCGACGGCTGCGTTGCGAGCACGCCGCGGATGGCCCAGTTGTCTGATTCCGATCCGCACGACGTGAACACGATCTCGTTCACGTCTGCCGCGCCGAGCAAACCAGCAACGTGTTCGCGCGCAGTTTCCACCGCCTGCTTCATCTCGCGGCCGAGCGTGTGCGCCGAAGAAGGATTGCCGAAAAAGTCGCGTAGGTAGGGGACCATCGCTTCAAACACTTCCGGCGCGACCCGGGTCGTAGCATTGTTATCAAGATAGATCATGTTTGGTATCGAGTATTT
>DASXXL010000790.1:0-2766 GCA_036503085.1 Pyrinomonadaceae bacterium
TCGATCAAGTGAAGTACAACGGTGTGCGCAGCATCTCGCTCGACCTGCTCGACGACAAACTAACGTCGCTGTGGATCGGTTACGACGAAAACTTCAAAGTGCAAACCGTGGACGAATTCGTGAAACTGATCTCGACATCGCTGCAAGTTTCCGGTCCGTGGTCGTCGTGGAAATCGCGCGGACAACAGTTACGCTGCGCTGACTTTCAACTGATCGTCAGCACGCTCGCTGGTGGTCCAAGCCTGCGCATAGTCGATCTCGCCGCCGAAGACACAATCGCCGCACGTCGCCAGGAGAAAGAACAACAAGACGAAGCGCGCGAAGCCGCTGCCGCCGAAAAAGACGGTGGCGAGAGTAACAGCAACGAAAACGAGTCAACCAGTTCGACAAACAAAGACGCTCGAAGCAACAACGCAACCGTAACCACCGAACCGCCCGCAATCATTGGCGACAAACAAACAAAGACTTACTATCCCAACGGTTGTCAACCAGCAAAGGAGATTTCCGAAACTAACCGGGCCGTGTTTAAAACCCCCGCAGATGCCCAAAAGGCCGGATTCAAGTTGGCCAAAAACTGCCACTGAGGAGGTAGTCAAATGCTAAGAGAATTCAAGGAGTTCATCGCCCGCGGAAACGTCATCGACCTCGCCGTCGCGGTCGTCATCGGCGCTGCCTTCGGAAAGATCGTCACCTCGTTCGTCGAGGACGTGATCATGCCGCCGATCGGCCTTGCGTTAGGCCACGTCGACTTCTCAAACCTGTTCATTAACCTTTCCAACGAGCGTCCAGCATCGCTGGCGGAGGCTAAAACGAGGGGCATTCCCGTCATCGCATACGGCGCTTTTATAAACGACGTGATCACTTTTCTGATCATCGCATTCGTTATTTTCCTGATGGTGAAGGCCATCAATCGCCTGCATGCCTCGCCACCACCACCAGCAAACACGAAGGACTGCCCGGCTTGCCTGACGGCGATTCCTTTGGCGGCCACGCGCTGTTCGGCGTGTTGTGTTGATTTACCGGCGACGGCTCGTTAGAAAGTTGTATCTGAACTAATGCGCGAGTGCCCCCGTTGCGAAGTTTGCTACGAAGATAGCGTTGAACTGTGTCCGCAGGACCAGGCGAACACGAAAGCCACGCTGCCTGGTCCAAGACTCTTAGCCTCACGTTACCTGCTCGAAAAACGTCTCGGACGCGGCGCGATGGGCCAAGTCTATCTCGCACGCGACCAGAACCTCATGACACGGCAAGTCGCCGTCAAGACTGTTCGTCCCGACATTCTCAACGACGAAGATCTACAGGACGGCGAAGCGATCGCCCGTTTCGAACGCGAAGCGCGCGCAGCCGCTTCGATTCGTCACCAGAACGTTGTCGGCGTAACGGACTTCGGCCAAACGTCGGACGGCGTGTTCTTCCTCGTGATGGAATACGTCGAAGGCGAAACGCTCTTTCAACTGCTGCGTCGCGAAGGAACCGTCAGCCCGCAACGCGCCGCCAGCATCATGCGTCAGGTCGTCGCGGGAGTCGAAGCAGCGCACGACGAAGGCATCCTGCATCGCGATCTAAAACCAGCGAACATCTTCCTGATGCAACAGAAGCGCAAGGTCACCGGGGACGACGGCTTCGTCAAGGTCGGCGATTTCGGTCTCGCCAAGATCGTGAATCCGGATCGCTCGGATCTGACTTCGGGCAGTGGTCCAGCTTCGCGCGGCATCATCGGCACGCCCGAATACATGGCGCCCGAACAGATGCAGCCTGACGGCCAACTCGACGCACGCGCCGACGTCTACGCGCTCGGAGCAATCGCTTACAACATGCTCGGTGGGCGTCCGCCATTCACGGGTAACATCACGCAACTGATCGCACAAAAATTGACGCAAGCTCCGCCCGCGTTATCGTCGTTGCGTTCAGACGTGACGGACGAACTGGACGCCGCGATTATGAAGGCGCTCGAGAAAGATCCCAAGGATCGTCCCGCAACAGCGAGTGAATGGTTCGAAGGTTTCGCGGCCGCGGCGGCGATCGATTCAGGCACATTGAAGCGTGGCGACTCGCGGCTCGTGATCATGGCGCCGTCGGGTTCGGAGGTCTACGTCGACGACGAACGTTACGGCAGCGTGGGCCGATCCGGACGAGTGATTCTGACTTCGCTTGCGCCGGGCCAACACGTCCTGCGCGTGTCGCGGTCGGGCGAAGCAGACGACGAACGCGTGATCGAGATTCGCAGCGACATCGCCGAGCAGATCATCGAAGCGCAACTCAAGATCGGCGTCTCGAGTAATCAGTTGACGCCGTCGCGCGGCGGCAGTCTCGACAGCAAACACGGCATCAATTCGACGACGCTCGTTGTCGTGATGTGTACGAAGTGTCACTCGCGCTTTGCTGAAGGAGTGAAGTTCTGCGGGCGCTGCGGAAACACGACGTTCGTCCCCGTTTCCGGTGAATTACCCACGCCCTCACCAACTCCCTCAACTGCGAGCGGCAACACCTGCAAACGTTGCGGCCAAACGTATTCCGCCGCGACAAGATTCTGCGGACGCTGCGGCATTCCGTTGGGCACGGCCGCCCTTGAATGGCGCGCACCGAAACCCGTCGAGGTGTTTTGCGGTCGTTGCAAAACCAGTTATCCCGCCGGCACAAAATTCTGCGGACGCTGCGGAATACGCATCACCCCTTGAGTAGTGACTGGTCTGGCTTTGTGTTTACCTGGGACCGCAGGCGTCTCGCCTGCAAGGCACATAGAGGCCACTAATCGGGGCCTTGCAG
>DASXXL010000791.1:0-7886 GCA_036503085.1 Pyrinomonadaceae bacterium
TCCCGACGGATCGATCGTCAAGTTGCGCGGCAACTTGCCTTCGGTCGAGACATGTTCGACGAGACTGAGCCGTCCGCTCTGGGGGTCAATCGCGAAGACGACAATGCTGTTGTGTCCGCGATTCGAGCCGTAGACAAAGCGGCCCGATTTCGCGACGTGAATGTCGGCGCAAAAGCTCAGGCCGGTGAAGTCGCGCGGCAGGGTCGATAGAGATTCTAAAGCGGTGAGTGTGCCTTGTGCGGCGTTGTATTTGAACGTGGTCAACGACGAGTCGAGTTCATTGATCACATAGAGAAACTTGCCGGTCGGATGAAACGCCAGGTGGCGTGGTCCGGCGCCGGCGTGAAGAAAAGCCGAAGCTTGTTGCGCCGGCTCGAGCTTGCCGTTCGACGCGTCGAAGCGATAGATCATCACCTGGTCATTTCCGAGATCCGCCGCGAACGCATGGCGATTAGCGCGATCGAGTTTTATGCAGTGGGCGTGTGGGCCCTTTTGTTGTTCTCTTGGACCGGAGCCTTCGTGCTGTTCGACGTCGCTGGCTGCACCGAGCGAGCCGTCGCGTTCGATTGGCAGCACTGCGAGCGTGCCGCTGGTGTAGTTCGCAACGAGCACAGACTTGCCGCCGCTCTCGACGCTCAAATGACAAGGATCGGCGCCTTGTGACGATTGCTGATTCACGAACGACAGATCACCCGTTTGGCGATCGATGCGAAACGCACTCACCATTCCTTCGGGCTTCTCATTGACCGCGTATAGAAAACGCTTCGCAGGATCGAGCGCGAGAAACGACGGGTTCTCTGACTTCACCGATCCGGCGCGCTTTAATTCGCCCGTTAACTGGTCCATACGATAGATGTAAATGCCTTCGCTCTTGCCGGACGTGCCAAGCGTATACGTGCCGACGTAAAGCGTGAGTTCGCGTGTTGAAAAATTTAGTGGCGCCATCAAAGCAAGGCCGCCAATTTGCAGAAACTGGCGGCGCGAGAAATTGTAGCCACAGAAACTTTTTATCGTCACGCGCGGTAGTTTACACGAATTTACAAAACCAAAAGGCCCTGACATTTCTGCCAGGGCCCTCATTGGGTGCTTCGCTCAATTGTCGTGTTGTCTAGTTCCCTCGGTCTGCTGGAACCGAATCTTCGCTTAACGTCCGCCGCGATCGATGAGCACGTGGACCTGCGGCGCCACAGCCAGTGACTTCGCCAGCGCCCGCTTCTTATCAGTTACCTGGATCTCGCGTCCGGTATTCGTTCCGGCGGCCCAGAACTCCGACAGGAAGTACGCATCGGCATACTGGCGGAACACAAACTTCGCGTTCTCCTGCGTGTCAGTCGAATGCACGGATCTCGTCAGCAGCAGCGCGGCCTCGCCGCTCGCCTTGTTTTGAATGACCCACACAACGTCTGAATCTTTCCGGTTGCGACGAATCAGGTACTCGCCGGCGGGCATCGCCTTCTCACCGACGGTAAAACTGAACGGGATATTGACCAGCGTTTGCCGATCGGTCTGCGCATAAGCGGCCGACACGGTAACAAGCAGGGTCAGGACCACTAATGCGATTGCTCTTTCAATGAGTTTCATAAAACTCTCCTTTCCACACTTGTCTAACGCGCAAGAAAAAGCGAAACCGGGTCATCGCTAAAAAACAATGCTTCAACAGTGACGAAAACCATGCACTTCATTGCCACGTAGACGCTTACGCTGCGTAACGAGTTAAAGAATTTGTTGACAGTGGCCCAAGGTGATAGTAGAGTGCGCGCACCCACTCCCCGATGTAGTGCAGTATCTGGTCACGTCTCATTAAATTGACCTTACTCGTGCTGCTTTTTCACGTTCTCGGGCGGTCGCAGTCCTAATTCGCAGGGTTCAACCTCAGTTTGAAAGGAAATCTATATGAGCCACCTCTGTCGTTCCCTAAACAAAACTTTAGTTTCGTTCTTCACAGTGCTGAGTGTTTGCGTCTTGTTCGGCGCGTACCCAACGCATGTCAACGCTCAATGGACCACGAACGGAACCAACATCAACAACACTAACTCCGGCAATGTGGGCGTCGGAACAACCACGCCGGCGCAGAAGCTCGACGTTGCCGGCTCGATCGCGAGCAGTGGAACCACGGTAATAGATGGCAGCCGTAACCTAACAAACGCGGGCTCGGGATCATTCTCGGGAACGGTCAGCAGTGGCTCTCTCAACTCTTTCATCGCCAACTCCGGCAGTGCCGTCTTCACACCCACGGGTTCACCGGCCATCGGAGTTAACGCGCAGCGCTTCGATCAATACGTCAATCGTTCAAACATCGGCGGGCTCTTTGCGCAATATGTCTACACGGGAAGTCCGGGTAGTTATTACAGCTATGGATTGTGGGCGCGCGCGCAAAGCGTTCCCGGTGGTGGCTCGACGATCACGGAAAACATCGGCGTCTTCGCGCAATCGATGCCCGTTATCACACCTTATAACGCGGCCGTGAAAGCAAACGCCTTCATGGCGGGTGACTACTATGTGAATGGTGACGTGTTTGGACTCGATGCGAGTGCGAGCCGGTCGGCCGGTGTGACTCTAACGCAAGGCAACAACGTTTATGGTGTGCGCTCGATTGCGTCGAGCGGCGCGAACTATGGCAATGGCGACACGGTGTACGGCCTTTACACTTCAGGCTCGGGCGGCACGGTTAATTACGGCGTGTACTCGGCTGCGGGCACGAACTTCTTCAGTGGCAATGTCGGCATCGGCACCACCAGTCCAAATAACAAGCTTCACGTCGCCGGCAGCATCACGGTCGACGGCAACATCAACGCGAAGTACCAGGACGTGGCTGAATGGGTCGACTCCTCACAGCATCTGGCCGCAGGCACGGTAGTTGTTCTCGATCCCACGAAATCCAATCAGGTGATCGCCTCGAGCGAGTCTTACGACAGTCGCGTGGCGGGAGTTATCTCGGCGCAACCTGGACTGGCGCTGGGTGAAGCGGGTGAAGGCCGCGTCCTCGTGGCAAATTCCGGTCGCGTGAAGGTGAAGGTGGATGCGACGAATGGTCCAATTCAGATCGGCGATCTGCTGGTAACGAGTGATAAAGCGGGCGTGGCGATGAAGTCCGTGCCGGTGGAGTTTGGCGGCGTGCGCATGCATCGGCCGGGTACGTTGATTGGTAAAGCACTCGAGCCATTGGCCGGTGGCACCGGTGAGATCCTCGTGTTGCTGAGTCTGCAGTAAAAGTTTTATGAACAGCCGGAACCGGAATTAAGCTGGATCGCGGTAAGCCACGGCGTAGAGATTTTTCGTCAGGATGTGTGGCGCATCTGATCCGAGCTCCGAGAAGAGCGCCACTCGCCACGCGGCACGCAAACACGATTGAAGTCCCATCCAGAGAAGGCGTTTAGGAGTGAATCTCAGCGGAGTACGCGAACCAAATACCGATGCGCGCGCAAAGCCCGCCAGCAACAGTGCCTCGTGCAGATTGCTTTCCGTGTAGCCGGTTACATGCGTGAACTCGATGTAGCGACTGAAACCCGCACTCACGGCGCTCATATTCGGTGTTTGAACGATCGCAATGCCTCCGGGACGAAGCGAGTCGCGCATCGCTTTTAACAACTCAAGGCCCTCCGCCGGCGGCACATGTTCGATGACGTGATGCAGTGTGACTAGATCGTATGTCTCAACTCGTTCGCGCAAGTAGAGGATAGAGTTAGACGCCTGAGACGCATTCAAGCCGACGGATCGGCAATGCTCGACTTGATCCGATCCCATGTCGATGCCTTCCAACTTGCGATAGTTTTTTTGTTTTAGCCAGCTTAGGAATTGGCCCCAGCCGCAGCCAATATCGAGAATCTTCGCACCTCGATCAGCGGGCAGGTAATTCGCCAGGTTCGTGTCATAGTCCGCAAAAGCGAATTGATAGTCGTTTCCGAGGTTACCAGTTCGCGCAAACGTAATGGGATGTTGATACGGCTTCATTTAGCTTTGCAAAAGGTTGTTGGCGAGTGCACAGAGTAGTTTCGAAACCTGAGTACCATACCTGCCCTGAGAAGTAAACCCGCAACTTTGATCCCATGGCTACGAATGTTCTCCAAAGTGGTGAGCACGGAATGATTTTTCTTGAGTTGGAAAGCTATATCGAGCCCCCGCTCGGATTCCCGGGTCATCCATATTTCGCCAGTGACCTGTGGCCCCTGCTTCTGAGCAGAAGCGATGAAGTGCGCACCGTTCTTTGGTTCCAGCACGAACCTCCGCTGAATGAAGCCGGTGTTAGGGAGAGTTACCTCACGGACCTCGGTCCGCTAACAAACCAATCCGAGCAAATGATGGAGATGCTCAAGCACCGCAGCTACTATGGCGGACATTTGAACGTACTGTATGTGGTCCAGCCTGATAGTTCGTTGTTAACGGAGTTAGTCAAAATGTATCCGACACCGGGAGTAATAGCTTCAGATTCGACAACTGATCTGGGACTGCCGGTTGGTGCAAAGTCTGAGCTGGCGCAGTTCGTTGAAAATCATCTGCTACCTCGCTGGGCAGTTCTTACGTTCGCCCAGGAGGGAGATACTGCCTACATCTTTGGACAGCGAGAAACGTTAGAAACATTGCTGGCAGCTTCGGCCGATAACAAACCGCGATCGGATAGCTGAATTTACTTGCCGATGAGCTTGCCGACCTCGCGCCACGTAATCAGCTTGATGTTGTTTTCTTTCAGCACTTGGCGAAACGCGTCACTGGTAAAGAAGTCGAAGTCGCGCTGACGCCAGGCTGCGCCCCATGCGGGATGATCGGAAGTTGCTCCGCGCATCTCCGCATCGTCGTACGCGAGATGAATCACGATCTCGGTCACGCCCGGCTCGAGCTGGCGTAGCGCGTCGCTGTAAAACTTGGCCCAATCCTGCGGCGCGATGCCCGGATTGATGTCGAGCACGCGATCGATGAAGACGTCGTCCGGTTTGATTATCTCAGGCAAGAAGTCCGCGCGCGTAAACCAATTCCTCGCCACGCGCACCGGCAGCTTGTACTCGCGCGCGACGCGCAGAAACACGTCAAACAAAGCCTTGTTCTGATAGAGCGTGCCCATGTGGGAATCGAGATGTGTGGGCACGATGCCGAGCGCTTTCGCGCGTTCGATCTGAGCACGGATTTCCAGTTCGACTTCTTTCGGGTCCGCATGTTGCGCCGCCTCGCTTTCAGTCAAACGAAAATAACCGTTCGGATCTAATAAGGACGCGACGCGATCCTTCGACGACACGGGACCCCACCGCAACTGCGTCCACTCGCTCGTCAGCGTCAGGTGCAGACCAAGATCCGCCTGCGGATTCGTGCGGGCGTAAGCCGCGATCTCCGGCAGCCACGGACACGGCGCCATGATGCTGCCCGAAGTGACGAGGCCGCTTTCAAACGCCTTGATAGTGGCGATGTCGACGGAATGGGCCATGCCGAGGTCGTCAGCGTGGACGATGATGAGCTTCGCATCGCGCGCGTAGCCGAGTCGCTCTGCGAGCGTACGTTCCTGCCCGTGAACACTCGCGACAACCAGGAGCAGTGCCAAAAGCGAGAAGATTTTTGGGATTGGTCTCATAGGCGCGGATTTTACACTGTCTTAGACTTATGTCGTGAGGTACAATTAAGTCCGCTTCAACCAATGAAACCCCTGAAAATCGGCATTACCGGAGTCCGCGGAATTGTAGGCGAGACCTTCACGCCCGAGTTGGCGGTCGAATTTGCCCAGGCTTTCGGCACCTATCTCGACGGCGGCCGCATACTCGTTTGCCGCGACACGCGCCCTTCCGGACCGATGATCCGCTCGGCGGTCTTGTCGGGGTTACTCGCGGCGGGCTGCGAAGTGGTCGACCTCGGCATCTGTCCAACGCCGAGCATGCAGTTGGCAGTGAAGTGGCTCGGGGCTGACGGCGGCATCGCCATCACGGCCGGTCACAATCCGTGGCGTTGGAACGCGCTGAAGTTTGTGCGCGGCGATGGTCTTTATCTCAATCCCACGCAGGCGGAAGAGTTGCTTGACATTTTTCATCAGGGCGAGTTTCTCAAGGCAAACTCGAAAGAGATCAGGTCATCGGTCGAGTACGCAGAGCCGATCTCAAAACACATCGAAGCGCTGCAAAGCGCATTCAACGTTGACGCGATTCGCAAACGGCGACTCGTGGTCGCGGTCGACTGCTGCAACGGCGCGTGTTCGTTGCTGAGTCCGCGCTGGTTGGAAGTGTTGGGCTGCGAAGTGCTCGCCTTGAATAACGATCCGACGGCGCCGTTTCCCCACGCGCCCGAACCAAAGCCGGCGACGATGGCTCAACTCTGCGCGGTGGTGAAAGCCGGTCACGCAGACATCGGTTTCGCGCACGACGCGGACGGCGAACGTCTCGGCATCGTTACCGATCTCGGCGAGCCGCTTTCCGAAGAGATGACGCTCGCGCTCGCGACCGAGATTCGTTTGCGCAAACACAGTGGCACGGTCGTGACGAACATTTCGACTACGCAGGCGATCGATCTCATCGCCTCTGCTCACGGCGGCAACGTCGTGCGGACGCCCGTGGGCCAGGCGTACATTTCCGAAGGTCTGCTCGAAACGAACGGCGTGTTGGGCGGCGAAGGCAGTGGCGGTGTGACTGTTCCCGAAGTTCACCTGACGCACGACAGCGCCGCCGCGATCGGATTGATCCTCGAACATCTCGCCAAGAGCGACGAGAAGATCTCCACGATGGTCCAACACCTGCCGCGGCTCGTGACGTTGAAGCACGATCTGCCAATCGAGCCGCACCGGCTGTATTCGGTGTTGCAGGAGTTTCGGTCGTCAGTGGAAGACGAGGGACTGACGTTCGATTCGATCGACGGTGTGAAGGTGACGTTGCCGGACGGCTGGGTACACGTGCGCGCGTCGAACACGCAATCGATCATTCGCATCATCGTGGAGGCGAAAGAGAAGCTGAAAGCCGCGGAGTTGTTGGACTGGACGCGCGATCGAATCAAGATCTAGATGAGAGCAATACCCACTCTAAAGATCAGCATCTCGGGCGTACGTGGCGTGATCGGCCAATCGTTGACGCCGACGTTACTGACGCGCTTCGCGCAGGCGTTTGGCACGCACACCGGATCGGGAACGATCGTGGTCGGCCGCGATCCGCGCACGTCCGGCGAGATGGTGAAGCACGCGGTCATCGCCGGAATACTCTCGAGCGGCGGCCGTGTTGTCGACATCGGTGTTTGTCCGGTGCCGACCGTGCAGATGCAGGTGCGACGCCGTCGAGCACACGGCGGCATCGCGATCACCGCGAGTCACAATCCGGCCGAGTGGAACGCGTTGAAGTTCATCGGTTCAAACGGGCTCTTCCTCGACAGCGGCCAGGCGCGCGAACTGCTCGATATCTATCATCAGGGCGAGTACACGAAAGTCGGCGGCGATGAAATCAGGTCTGTTGAAGAAGTCGAGGGCGCGACAGACGCACACATTAAAGCCGTGCTCGACGCGCTCGGAACTTTGCCGCCTGCGAAGAAACGATTGCGCGTGGTGCTCGATTCCTGCAATGGCGCGGGCTCGATTGTTGGACCAAGGTTACTCGAAGCGCTCGGCGCCGAAGTGATTCCGATCAACGTCACTCCCGACGGATCGTTTCCGCGGCCGGCCGAGCCGGTGCCCGAGAACCTGGGCGATCTTTGTGCCGCAGTGAAGCAACACGGCGCGGACGTTGGCTTCGCGCAGGACATGGACGCCGATCGTCTCGCGCTCGTTTCGGAACAGGGACCTCCGATCGGCGAAGACTACACACTCGTGCTCGCGGCGCTGTACGTGCTCAGTCACCAACGGGGCCCCGTCGTTGCGAATCTCTCAACCACGTCAGCGCTCGAGGACGTCGCGAAGAAGTTTGACTGTCCGTTGTTTCTGACGAAGATCGGTG
>DASXXL010000792.1:0-5356 GCA_036503085.1 Pyrinomonadaceae bacterium
GCGCTCGTCTTGCCAAACTCGCGCTGAAAGAATTTGTTGCCGTAAAGAATCTGGCGAAAGATTGACTCCGCCGACGCCGAGTTCACATCGCTCTCTTCCATCGATGAGCCCGCCGGAAACCAGCGGCCCGCGGCGACGTACTGCTTCACGCGCGCGTAATCGCCCGGCCAGTATTCCTTCATCATGCGATAGCGATTCGCGCCGCTGAAGTTGAAGATGTAGTGCGGATACTTCTCGAAGAGCGCGAAGTTGTCATGCATCGTCTTCGGGATGAATTCGTTGATGACGCGCGGATATTCCCAACGCCACTGCGTGTCGAGATGCGCGTAGCCGACGACGTAGAGCGTCGGGTCTTTGCTGAGATCTGTTTGGGCCTGGATCGGGCTGACAAATAGCGCGATCAGAAGGAGAGTTAGGCAGCGCATGGCCGCGGATTATAAATCTTCAATTATCTTGACTAAAGATCTTCTTGTCCTTAAGGTGCGCGCATGCAAATTTCTTTTTCGGATCGCGTGCAGGTCCCGGAAGGCGTACTCATCTCGAATCTTCAGGATGAGTCGGTAATCCTTAATCTCGATAGCGAACGCTACTTTGGCCTCGATAACGTCGGCACGCGGATTCTGACCGTTTTGACCAACTCTGATTCTATCCAAACAGCGTATGAGTCGCTGCTCGCAGAGTATGAAGTTGACCGCGCGGTGCTGCGAGCAGATCTGGTGGCGCTGATCGAAAGTCTTTTGCAACAGGGACTCGTGCAAGTCTCCGCATGAGCGGGATCGTTGGCATCGTTAATCTCGATGGTGCGCCGATCGATCGCGATCTGCTGACGCGGATGACGAAGTACATGTCGTTCCGCGGGCCGGATGCGCAAGAGATCTGGACTGATAGCAACGTGGGCTTCGGCGGCACGCTATTGCGCACCGATAACTTCTGTGTTACGGCAGACGCGCGGATTGACGGTTGTGAGAACACAGATTTAACGGATGTAGAACGGATCCTTTTCGCTTACGAGAAGTGGGGCGAAGAGTGTGTCGAGCATCTTATCGGCGACTTCGCTTTTGCGATCTGGGACAAACGATCACGACGACTCTTCTGCGCGCGCGATCACTTCGGCGTTAAGCCATTCTTTTACACACGCGCCGGCAACAGTTTTATCTTCAGCAACACGCTCAACGCGCTGCGACTCGATCCACGCGTATCGGATGAGTTGAACGGAAGCGCGGTCTACGATTATCTCGAGTCGGGATTGAACCAGGATCTGGGCACGACGATCTTTCGCGACATTCAGCGGCTGCCGGGTGGGCACACTCTCACGCTCGCAAACGGAAGGATTGCGACACGCTGTTACTGGAAACCGGCCGTCAAGAAGACGATTCGGTATCGCAAACCGCGCGAGTACGTCGAGCGTTTCGACGAGCTCTTATCAACCGCCGTTAAAGATCGCGTGGGCACGAATCGCGTTTCGATTTCGATGAGCGGCGGTCTCGATTCCACCAGTCTCGCCGCGATCGCGCGCGATCTCTTACCGCAGCCTGAAGCTGTTAAGGCTTTTTCGACCGTTTACGATAAGTTGATTCCCGACGAGGAACGCCACTACTCCACGCTCGCGGCCTCGCACCTTCGCATTCCCATTCAGCACTTGAACGCCGACAACTACTCGTTGTTTCAAGAACGCGTGGCAGGTGATCTCGACGTGCCGGAGCCGTTCCTGCTCGGCCCGCTCGCGGGACAGTTCAACGATCTGTTGCGACTGATGGCGAATCACTCGCGAGTTGCGCTGACGGGTTACGATGGCGACGCGTTGATGAATGAGTCGCGTCGAGCGTACGTGAAGAGTGTTGTGAAAGGGATCGTAGGAAACAAGTCTAAGCAGGTCTCAACAAGCCGGCCTGTAACAATCAACGCGCTGAACGCGAAAGGCTGGGCGCCGCTATTCGAAGGTTACGATGCCGGCTCGACGCGTCTGCCACTCGAAGTGCGCCATCCGTTCATCGACATCCGCCTCGTTGATTACCTGCTCTCGATTCCCGCTGTTCCCTGGTGCAACAAAAAACAGATCCTGCGCGACGCAATGAAACATCGATTGCCACGCGCTGTACTTCAGCGTCCGAAGACACCTCTCAGCAGCGATCCGGCACTTCAACTGACGCGCCGCGCTGGTGTAAGATGGCTTGACCATTTTGAGGTCACGCCGCAATTAACGCGTTTTGTTAATCTGAATTCTCGACGATCGCAGACGGAAGAAACTCCCAACGCACTCTGGGCCAATCTGCGAGTGTTTGCGCTCAATCATTGGCTCGCACATTCTCTGCCGCGCGATCGGCGAATGGTCGCCTAATCAACTGGAGCAAAGCATGGCACGGACACCAGAACCCGCTCAGCCACTTAATTCCGACCAACCAAAGAAGCCTTACCACAAACCTGAAGTGATTGTTTACGGAAACATTCGCGAGATCACGCGCAACCTCGGACCCAAGGGAGATTTAGACAACGGCGGCGGCTCGGCCGCTGGACCAAAGACCGGAGTATGATCGGCGCCAATGCAATACGGTTGCTCGATCTACGGTCTGAACGTTTTAGCTAACAGACCGATTCCCACCGTTCCTCATTCGTCGATCGACACCGCAGACGTGCGCGTCTCTTTTGGCGTGCTCCCTGAGTGGCTCGACTCACTCGCGCCCGATCAGGTCGAGACCGCTTACGTCGCCGACTACGCGGACGAGCACGGCAATCCGGCGTTCGTATTCGCCAAACTGCACGACGGCGATTTCTATCGCTTTACTTATGCCGACAAGACGGAGTTTGTTGTCGATCGCGCCGGACGTGAGATATGGACCACGTGGCTCGCGCCCTTGACGTTGGAAGATACCGCGACTTACCTGCTCGGGCCGGTGATGGGATTCGTGTTGTTGTTGCGCGGGCTCGTGTGTTTGCACGCAAGCGCGATCGTCGTCGACGGTGAGGCGATTGCTTTGGTTGGACCAGCAGGCGCGGGAAAGTCGACGACGGCCGCCGCGTTTGCCGCGCGCGGCTTTAGTGTTTTGGCTGAAGACGTCGTGACGCTAGATGATCGCGGCGACAGTTTCTTAGTGCTGCCGGCTTATCCCTGTATTCGTTTGTGGCCCGCTTCCGCGGCGACGATTTTTGGTTCGCGATCGGCGTTGCCGCCGCTGACGCCGAATTGGGACAAGCTCTATTTCGATCTGACGCAGCGGTCTGGGCAGTTTGAAAACGAGCCGCGACGATTGGCCGCGATCTACTTGCTCGACGAACGCAGCAACGATCCGCAAGCGCCGTTTGTCGAGCCGCTCGATCCAGCGGCAGGTATGATCTCGTTGATTGCGAACACCTACGGCACGAAGTTACTCGACAAGCACATGCGTGCGCGCGAGTTTGCGCTGTTTAGCCGCGTGTCGCAATACGTGCCGCTGCGTCGCATGACGCCGCACAGCGATGCGCTGAAGCTCGCGGCGCTTTGTGACGAGCTCTTGTCTGATTTCGAACGGCTGCATGTATAGTCTGCACTTCTACGGCGAGATGATTGCGAATGCGCCGCGTAGCGAACCTCACGTCGCAGCGCTGCGCAAAACTGTGACGCCGGATTCGGTGGTGCTGGATCTCGGTTGCGGACCGGGTTTGTTTGCGTTGCTGGCTTGCCGCTTCGGCGCGCGGCGCGTTTACGCCATCGAGCCTGATAACGTGATCAATATCGGGCGCGAGGCGGCAGTAGCGAATGGCTTCGCCGATCGCATCGAATTCTTCCAAAGTCTTTCGAATGAGGTCACGCTGCCGGAACCAGCGACAATAATCATCGCTGACCTGCGCGGCGTGTTGCCGTGGTTTCAAAAACACATTCCGTCGATCGTCGACGCGCGACAGCGACTGCTCGCGCCGGGCGGCGTGTTGATTCCGCGGCGCGACACGTTGTGGGCGGCGCTCGTCGAAACACCGGAGCAGTATGAAAAGGTAGTTGGGCCGTGGCGGAATCGGTGGTTCGACGTGGATCTCTCCGCGGGGCTTGCTCGAATTACGAACTCGTGGCGCAAGACACGGATCGAAGCGGAGGAGTTGTTGAGCGAGCCGGTGTGTTGGGCGACGTTGGACTACCGCGAAGTGGAGACTGCTGATGTTTGCGCGGAGATTTCGTTCCGGGCTGCGCGACGAGGAGTCGCACACGGAATCGCCGTCTGGTTTGACACTGAACTCGCGGAGGGGATTGGGTTCTCGAATCGGCCGGGCACGCCCGAGTTGGTTTACGGTAACGCGTTTTTCCCATTTCCACGGCAGGTTGAAGTCGATGAAGGCGAGCGTGTTGCAGTGAAGCTTCGGGCGGATCTCGTGCAGGACGATTACGTCTGGACGTGGGACACGGATTTTACGGATCAAAAGATCGGATTTAAGCAGTCGACGTTTTATAGCGTACCGCTTTCAGTTGAACGCTTGCGAAAGAGTCATGCTCAATAGACGTCCCGAGCACGAGATTTTGCTTTGCGTAGCGCGGCGCGAGCTCGACGCCGAGCGAGCCAGGTTGCGTGAGTTGTTGAGTTGGGTTGGGGACTGGGAGTACCTGCTTGCGGCGGCGAGTTACCACGGTTTGGTTCCGCTGCTTCACAAGCACGTTCATGCAAGCTGTCATGATCTGGTTCCAGTTAACGTGCTCTCGCGCTTGAAGCAGTCGTCGCTCGCCAACACGCAAAACGTTTTGCATCTGCTGAGTAAGCAGTTGAAGGTCGTGCGGCTGCTGAAAGAGAGCGGTGTGCGTGTCGCGGTCTTAAAGGGCTCGGTGCTCTCGCAAATGGCTTATGGCGAGATCTCGTTACGACAGGCGGGCGACATCGACCTGCTCATCGGTCTACTAGATTTTGCTCGGACAAGAGCGTTGCTCGAGTCGCTCGGTTACGAGATGACGCCGCAGCTAACAACGACGCAGTTGGATTCGCATCTCAAGCATCACTGCGAAATACAATTCGTGCGTGACGATTGGTTCACCGTCATCGATCTGCATTGGGAACTCGCGCCGAAGAGTTTTGTCTTCAACTTGGAAGCCGACGAAGTGATGTCGCGCCTACAACGTGTCACAGTGGCCGGCGCGGAGATCCAGACACTCGCAACCGTAGACTTGATCCTGTATCTCTCGATGCACGGCGCGAAACATCTTTGGCGCGCGCTCGAATGGATCAGCGCGCTCGGCGAGTTGATTCGCACGACTGAAGCGATCGATTGGGACGTAGTTGTCGAACGCGCCGTGCAATCGCACGCGACACGGATGCTCGGCCTTGCGTTGCGATTGGTCGAGCGAGTGTCGGGGCCGGGGATTGTTTCGCAAGCCTTGGACGCGATGCATAGAAGCGGTTCG
>DASXXL010000793.1:0-4173 GCA_036503085.1 Pyrinomonadaceae bacterium
CGGATTACGTCCGCTTCCTGCATCCTTCACAGTGGCGTGTATTAGATTTCGATGCGATCTTTGCGTTGGATTGGAGACATCCGAGTGATGAGATCGCCAACTTTCGTCACCGTTCGCAGAAATGCGCGGAAATACTGGTACCGCATTGCGTAGATGCAAAATACTTAATAGGTGCTTACGTTGTCGACGCCGTTAGATTGAAGCAGTTGAAGGATCTTGGCTTCCACTTGCCTATAGCGATCAATTCGGCAATATTCTTTCGGTAGACTGAAGGCTTGTGATGTTCAAGGCGCTTATTGGAGATCTATTTGCAAGCGACGCGCAAACTTTGGTGAACACCGTCAACTGCGTGGGCATCATGGGTAAGGGTGTTGCGCAGGAGTTTAAGAATAGATACCCGGACATGTTCGCCGACTATACTGCTCGTTGTAGGCGGAAGCTTGTGCGCCTCGGTCAGCCGTATGCTTACTACGATAAGTCTGGCCGCGTCATAATAAATTTTCCCACCAAAGACCATTGGCGGTCACCGTCACGCTTGAGTGATATCGAGCGGGGTCTCGATTACCTTGCCGACCACTACGAAGAATGGAAAATCAGGAGTCTTGCCTGTCCTCCGTTGGGTTGCGGCAATGGAGGCCTCAATTGGACCGAAGTTGGACCGTTGATTTATGAAAAGCTTCATCGTTTGAGGCTCGATGTTGAGGTTTATGCCCCCTACGGAACACCTAAGCATCAATTGAGCGAAGAATTTTTGGCACGTCCGGCTCAGTTAGAATTCAACGCAAACAGACAAGAGCGGTTGAATCCTCAGTGGGTTCTACTTCTCGAAGTGCTGCGAGAGTTGCAGCGCCAACCTTACGCAAATCCCGTCGGCCGCACTATTTTTCAGAAGATTGCCTATGTGATAACGGAAATCGGTATCACCACTGGTTTTCAGTTTGGCAAGGGTAGCTATGGTCCTTTTGCCGGCGATGTGAAACAAGTACTTCACGAGTTCGCTAATCGAAACTGGCTTCAGGAGCAACCACTCGGTCGCATGATTGCACTGCATGTAACTGAGCAGTACGAACGAGATCGATCGAAGTATCGCGAGTTGATTGAGCGCCACGCGAAAGATATCGAACGTGTAGTCGATCTGTTCAGCCGTCTGAAAAGTACGGAGCAGGCCGAAGAGGTCATGACGGTCCTATTTGCAGTCCAGCACTTAAAGCAAGCTTTTCCGCATCAGGAGATTGGTGAACAACAGTTGTACGACTACATTCTAGATTGGAAGAAGAACTGGCGCAGCGACGACAAGAGGCGAGCGTTGGCTAACGCAATTAGGAACCTCATAACCTTGGGCTGGATGCACGTCTCGCTTAGCAACTCTCTATCTGAAGCGATGTAAGCCAAGCGGCGAGGGAGAGAACTCGCCGCTTCTGAGTTTGTCATTACTTGAAAGACTCCCCTTGATCGATTTTACGGACAACTTCCGATGTCCGTGTAAGTGCAGCAATCGCCGTCTCCGCAGCAAGCTTGTGCTTCGACTGGTTGCGTGTGACCGTTCGGATCGGGGCTGAAGTGCTCATTCGCCACGAAATTACTATCGCAGCAAAACTGGAGATTGAATCCGGTGGTGCGATAGCACGTTTGCGTGTTCGAGGTGGCGCGGTAATTTGTTTTTGCAAACTGAATTCCCGGCGTCTCTGTCCTGGTTAATTCCGACGCGGCGATCCAGCGCAAGGGATCGGCCGGATCCTGATAGTGCAACTGCCCACCTTTCCACGCAGTCTTGTCGCCGAAGATCACGACGTTGATGCTTGTCGGAAATTGTTTCGGCGGTAGCACATGGTCGTTGGCAATCTGTGCGCGCAAACGATCGCAGACCGACTTCGCCGCGTTCAAACTGATCTTTGCTCCGGGCTGAAGCACCTTCGCATCACCGGCGTTTGCATTAGCCGGCTGACCAAAAGTCACCGGCACTTTCATCGTTTGTCCGTTTGCGCCGGTCACTTCAACATGCAGCAGCAAATACTTGATCGTCTTCTGCGACGTGTTTTCGATCTGCACTTCAATTGCATCGAGCCAGTTAGTTAGCGCAACGGCGCGATTCACATTAACGCCGAGCACTGCGATGGGTTGATTAGTTGAGGTAATCGTATTCGTTTCTGCGGTGAGCGATTCGTTTGTTCCCAGCAGGAATAACACCGCCAGCACGACCACGAATGCAGTGGTAGAGAGAAAACGTTTCATGAGATTACTCCTCTTCGCGGGCTGGTTCTGTGAGGCAGACGGGGGAATACTACGTTTCGGGAACTTTATTCCCGAAACGTAGTAGCGTCAACTTCTTATTTTTTAACTAGGGACGTTTGCCCCACGTCGGTGGCGGTGGTTCCTTCGAAGAACGATCGACCGGGTGTTCTTTCAACAGGCGCATCGCTTCCTGCACCGCGCGCTCGAGTTGTGGATCGTGGCCGGCGATCACTACCCTCGGCCAGGTCTCGACGTCGATGTCCGGCGCGACGCCTTCGTTCTCCACCGCCCACTTCATGTCGCGCGCGAAGAAGCCGCCACGCGGCGCGATCATCGAGCCACCATCGATGAACGTCGGCGTGTCGGCGGTATGGACCAGGCCGCCCCACGTGCGCTTGCCGACGAGTGTGCCAATCTTTCTTCGCTTGAACATGTAAGGCATCAGGTCGCCGCCCGAGCCCGCCATCTCGTTAATGATCATCACCTTCGGTCCCCAAATGCCCGCCGATGGACTCGTAAACGGATAGCGTTCACCCGCGACGTTGTTGAAGTAGCCGTCGAAGTCGCGTTGCAGGACGTCGATGATGTAATCAGCCGCCGAGCCGCCGCCGTTGAAACGCTCGTCGACGATCGCGCCTTTCTTGTCCTGTTGCGAGAAGTAATAACGATTGAAGCTCGAGTAGCCAGGCTGGCCCGTGTTCGGCAGATACACGTAAGCGAGCTGGCCGTCGGAAAGTTTTTCCACGAGGCGACGGTTTGACTCGACCCACGCTCGCGTGCGCAAGCCTTGTTCGTTTGGCACCGGAATCACGACAACAGTGCGCGCGCCTTCCATCGTCGGTTGTGCATTCACGGTCAACGTCGTCTGACGATTCGCAGTGCCGTCGAGCAGCCGGTAGATGTTGTCTGTGCCCTGCAACTCGACGCCGTTGATCGCGAGAATGTATTCGCCGGTGTTGACAGTCGCGCCCGGCGTCGCGAGCGGCGAACGGAGATCGGGGTTCCAGCTCTCGTTGTCGTAAATGCGCGATACGCGATAGCGGCCGTTCTCGATCGTGAAGTCAGCGCCGAGCAGGCCCGCGACCTGCTGCGGTACCGACGGCATGTCGCCGCCGCGAACGTAAGAGTGACCGATCGCGATCTCCGCGCCCATCATGTCGAGCAGGTAGTTCAAGTCCGCGCGATGCATCACGTACGGCAACAACTGCCCGTACATCTGCTTCATCTTCGGCCAATCGGAGCCGTGCATGTTCGGCACATAGAGATAATCGCGCTCATTGCGCCAGCCTTCATTGAAGATCTGTTTGAACTCTTCTTTCGGTTCGAGATACATCCGTAGAGAAACGTTCAAACGGCCCGTGCCCGGTTGCGGCGGCGTGCGATCCGCGTCGACGAGGAACAACTGCGGCGGTGGCGGCGCGCCAAAACCTCCGCCGCCCGGACCACCCTGACCGCCGCCACCGAACGCAGCGCGATACACGAGCTTGCGACGATCGGCGCTGATCTCGTAAGCCGCTACGTTACCGGCAAACGGCGCGATGCGACGATCGCAAAGCCGGTAACGCATTAAATCGTTTCCGCCTCCAGGACCACCACCACGCGCAGCGCGACCGGCTTCGAGGACAAACACACTGCCGTCAACACCTGCTTGCAGATCCGAATACTGTCGCTCGGGCACATTAGGCACGGCGACGATTCGCTGTTGCAGCCCGTCGAAATCAACTTGCACCGTGACTGGACCACGTGGTCCACGCGGCGGCGCAACCTGACCTCCAGCCTGGCCTTCTCCTCCACCTCCGGCCGGAGCGCCTTCACCACCACCGCCACCACCGGTCGCCGGCGTATCGCACGAGCCCGGCGCCGGACGTCGCCCGCCCGTGCCGACACCACGATCCTCATCACTCTCCGGCAGTAACGGACTTGAATCGCTCTTCTTCAACA
>DASXXL010000794.1:0-4964 GCA_036503085.1 Pyrinomonadaceae bacterium
AGGCGGATAAAAACGTAAAGTTCGTCTCGCGCGGCAGCGGCTACAGCCTGGCGCTCGCCCCGACTTCATTCACACTCGCAGTTGCGTCCCAGCACAACAAGAGTAACGAAGCATCCGTCTCGCTAGTGCAGGCGACTCTGCTCGGCGGCAATCCCGCGGCGAAAATAACCGGCTTTGAAAAGCTGCTCACCACGACAAACTATTTCATCGGCCGCGATCCGCGGCAGTGGAAAACCAACGTCCCGAATTACGCGAAGGTAAAATATGCCGGTGTATATCCCGGCGTTGACCTTGTTTTTTACGGCAACCAAAATCACCTCGAATACGATTTCACCGTTGCTCCCGGCGCTAATCCCGACGTTATCGCACTCGGGTTTGCAGGTATCAACGATCTGCGCGTCGACGAGAAAGGCGATCTTATTCTGCGCACGAACGCGGGTGAGATTCGTCAGAGTCGGCCCGTTGTCTATCAGCAGATCGCCGGCGCGCGACAAATCATTCCGGCCAGTTACGTCGTCAAAAACAAGCATCAGATCGCGTTTCAGGTCGCGGATTACGATCGCAGCAAGCCGCTCGTCATCGATCCCACGCTTGCTTTTTCTACTTTTCTCGGAGGTAACGGTAACGACCGAGTTAACGGCATTGCGGTCGATGCGTCAGGCGACATCTATCTAACAGGCGACACATCGTCGACGAACTTCCCCGTCACACCGGGCGCCTTCGATACTGTAAAAACCAACCTCGACCCTGACATGTTTGTAACGAAGATGAACGGGGCCGGCACGGCCCTCATCTACTCCACATACTTTGGAGGCGGCAGCGGCATGGACTCAGCGCGCGACATTGCTGTCGACGCAGCGGGCAACGTCTACATTGCCGGCGCGAGCGATTCGAGTGATCTGCCGACCACGCCCGGCGCCTTCAGAAACACGCCGGTCGGCTCCGACGAAAGCGATGCCTTTGCCATGAAGCTCAATGCGACCGGCACGGCGCTCGTCTACTCAACGTTTCTCGGCCCCATCCTCGCCAACGGTATCGCCATTGACTCCGCCGGAAACGCTTTCATCACCGGTCAGGCCAACGCCGATTATCCGACCACACCCGGAGCGTTCCAGACTTCGTCGGCGGGCAGTAGCGAAGCGTTTGTGACGAAGCTGAACGCGACAGGCACTGCGCTCATCTACTCGACCTTCCTCGGTGGCAGCGGTTTCGACGGCGCCTCGGACATAGCGATTGACGCAGCGGGCAACGCCTACGTTACGGGGGAAGCCCAAGCTGGTTTTCCCACCACTCCCGGCGCATTTCAAACTACTTTCGGCGGCGTCAACGATGCGTTCGTAACAAAGCTGAACGCGACCGGCACGGCGCTTATTTACTCAACCTTCGTTGGTGGCAGTGGAACTGAGGGCGCTAACGGTCTCACGATCAATGAGGCCGGCAACGCATACATCACCGGTTTCACCGGCTCCGCAAACTTCCCTACTACGCCAGGCGCTTTTCAGACAACGAAAGCCGCCGGCCAGGATGTGTTTGTGACGGAAGTGAACACGTCGGGCAGCGCGCTCGTTTATTCGACCTATCTCGGCGGGGACGCTAATGAGTTCTCGGTGAGAATCGCGCTTGACCCGGCAGGCAACGCAACTCTGACCGGCCTGACTGCTTCAACCGATTTCCCCGTCACCGCGGATGCGATTCAAAGCGTCCTCGGCGGCGCCAACGACGCTTTCATCACGCGACTCAACGGAGCGGGGACAGGGCTGGTGTTCTCGACGTATCTCGGCGGCAGCAGTGTTGAAGCCGGATTCGCGATAACGGTCGACACGGCCGGAAATATCATCGTCGGGGGCCAAACATCCTCGACCGATTTTCCGACTACTCCGGGCGCATTCCAGCCTGTGTACAGTGGTGGTTTTTCAGAAGCCTGGGTCGCCAAGATCGTGTTCACGGGCTTCGACGTCTGCTTCAAAGATGACGGCAACGGGGATTCATTCCAGTTCGACTCAGCGACCGGCGATTACAGATTTACGCACGGCGACTTGACCGTCACCGGCACAGGCACGCTGAGCCAACGAGGCTGTTTGCTCGTGCTCGAAGATAATCAACCCGGACAGCGAGTCCTGGCCCAGTTCAATCACTGCAATAACATGGGCCACGCGGTAGTTCAGGTAACCTCTGATAATAAGAAGACGACTTTTGTCGTTACCGACAAAAACACGTCTGACAACAACTGTTTGCCTGATTAATTTTCTGTTAAATAAATCAGGTTCGTGAGCGAGGGCCGGATCGATCCCAACTTTCCCGCCCTCGCAACACCTCATGCTCGCTTACTGGCACATTTACATCGGCATCGCGATCGTGCTGCTGTTGGCGATCGCGGCTTACCTCGACTGGCAGTCCTTACAGATCGGACTTTTCGGCCCACGCGATACGGTCGGAAACGGCATCACAATCGGACTTGCCAAGGCTTTTGATAATCGCTCGCTGGCATTGCGGATCGAACGGCTGAGCAACAGCCTCGCGCAAATGAAGGTGGTGGACCAGAAAGCAACCCACAATATCGGCAAGCTTCAAGGGCAAAGCTCAACTCTCACGGCCCGATCGCTGACGCTCGACGCCTCAGCCGGAACGAAGGCCGCGGTAACCAGCACGACCGAAAAGATCGCGCCAACTCACCCGGCCGCAGATGGCGCGGCAAAAAACACCGACGGCGGCGGTGATAAAACTAAAGCCGAACCCCAATCGGAAGTCGCGTTATCTGCCGGCGACATCCTGAACGAACAACTCAACCTCGCCTCGCAGATCATGAACCTGCAAACGCTCTACGAGCGATCGCTCACGGACCGGTTAATCGACGAGCAAGCGCGGTTGCAGACAGTGCTCGGATTTCAGGTCTCGATCACTCCGCCTGCCGGCTTTCAAAACTGTGTGGCGGTCGTTGAGGTCGCAGTGCGACTCAAGCCCGGGGATGGTGAAACGCTTTCGACTGATCGAGTTTCTCTCGTGGCAATGATCCCGCAGGAAAAAACTTATAACGCGCAAACGATCAGCACGAAGTCAGACTCAATCGGCGGTTCGGCAGTCGCCAGCATTGTGACGCTCGGCGTTAGCAGCAAGGGCGAATCGCGTCAGGTGTTCGTGCATCGTGATTCTGACACGGTCGCTTTCGAGCGAAATTCAAACGTGGAACCGCGCTTGTTTGCAGACGATAAGGCGACTGTATTTGGTTGGGAATTTCGACCGGTGCTCGATCGACAAACGGTTTCGCCCGGGATGAGACAAATGCTCGCCGTTGTCTCCCTTCCCCGTCCCGACACAAGTGAGTACGACGAAGACGTGACGCTCGAGATCAGAACTCGTTCATATTGGCGTCGTTACAACAAGCAGAACCAGACAACCGCGACGAACTGGCATTGGTATCCACGAGTGATCGATGGATCGGGCACTGTTGACGGCAAAGTCCAGGAACTCGCGATTCCAAACACAGCCAGGATCCAAAAAGGTCTCGCGCCAAAAGTGGCGACAATCAAATGGGTCAATTCAGGCGAGAATCGCGCCACCGTGATCGTTAAAGGTGAGAACCTGTTTCCGGGTACGAAGGTACTCGCCGGGGGAAACGTCTATCGAGAAGAAGACGCCACGCTCACCTTGAAGTCGGACCAGGCACTCGAGTTTGAAACCACGCTGACGGCGATTGCGTCCGGCGATGCGGTGTTGAGTGGCCGGTTCGGCAGATCTTCGCAACTTGAGGTTGAGGAAAAAATTCCATTCGTGAAGAGTCTCTACATTACGCGTGCCGGTATCAAGCAAAGTCGTCGCGGTAAGGACCTGCGCGTCAGCATCGACGTAAAAGGAATCAACGACGCGGGCGACGATATAGATTTGCAAGTTTCAGATCTCGAAAAACTTCCCGAGCCGATTCTTTTCGTAGGTAACGAACCCATTCCGATGCCTTACGACTATTGGCCCCTCGGACCTCACGAGCCGGAGCCAACTCCCCAGGCGCAAACCGGAGGCACGACGCCGAAAGGCGGAGAGTTTAGCTTCGCGAAGCCAAGCACAAAAAAGTCGATCCGCGTTGAGGCGTGGATTCCTTCGCGAATCGCTTTGCCCAGAAATTCATCAGTGATGTTTCGCGTGCCGTTCTGCGGTCTTGATTACCAGGCGTCGTGGCCGTTGCAATTTTTCGAACCAACCGTGACCCGCTTAGGCGGTGATTTAGTAAACTCGGTCTTTCGCATCTCGCATTCGCTCTATCACAAGCGCGCGGTCAGCGTGGAACTCGATCGAATTTATGAAAGCGCGCCGGAACTGATAAAGGTCAGCCCCGACGATGGTGACTATCGCTTCACCGTCGCGAACAATGTGCTGTCGCAGTACCGCAACCTCGTTTTGCGAATCGAGGGCGCGGAGCCCTACGTGGTTCCGATACCCGAAGACAAACCAAAACCAAAACCGGTATTGGATCTGGACGCAAAGCCGCCGGAGATTAGCAAAGGAACGATTGGACCAGCCGAGTGGAGTGGAACTGACCTGGGTTTGATAACCGCCGCCACGTTAATCACGATGCCTGTTGCTCCTCTGACTCCGGGAGCACTATTGCCCGCCGCCCCGACGCGGACGCCGGCGACTTTCACCGTTTACGATGCCGACAAGAAAATCGCTGTCTATTTCAACCCGGCGTCCACTGACGTGCTCGGTAAAGCGTCCGTGGAGTTTCAGTTTGGCCCAATCGCGATTGACATGCTATACGCGCCGCTATTGATTACCAATTCTCAAGCCGCGGCCGTTTAGTTTTTTTTCGTGGAATCTGCCAGATGTCTGTGCCCGTGCCGATGGCGACTCCGCCATGCCACAAAGCGCAGGGCTTGTTCCGAGCGCTTCGGATGTTGAAAGCATTTTCGCGCGATCGAAACGCGCGCGCCACAGACGGTCACCCCACACAGTCCTAAACTCTCGGAATAGTT
>DASXXL010000795.1:0-3419 GCA_036503085.1 Pyrinomonadaceae bacterium
GTTTGAAAAACGTCAGCGTAGTGGCGCGGATGAAAGGTCTCGCGATCCTGCCGAAGAGTTTTGTTTCGGCGCGGCGCGTGATTCGGGAGTTTGCGCCGGACGTGGTGGTCGGCGCGGGCGGTTACGTTTCCGGACCGGTCGTGTTGATGGCTTCGCTGCTGCGGCGGCCGACGCTCGTAATGGAGTCAAACGCCTTGCCCGGCTGGACCAACCGCGTGCTCGCGCGCTTCGTTGATCGCGCGGCGGTTTCGTTCGAACAGGCGCTGCCTTACTTCCGCGGCAAGGCAGTCGTGACCGGCAATCCGGTACGGCGCGAGTTTTTTGAAATACCGCCGAAGCGTCGCGAGCCGGGCAGGCTGTCGTTGCTGGTGTTCGGCGGTTCGCAAGGCGCTCATGCGATCAACGAAGCGATGATCGCGGCATTGCCCCGCTTCAAAGATTTGCCAGTGACGCTGCGCATCAAACATCAGACGGGCGCAGCGGACTTTGAAAAGGTGAACGCGGCCTATGCAGCGGCGGGTTGGAGTGAGCAGGCTGAAGTGCGCAGTTACATTGACAACATGATGAACGACTTCGCGCAAGCGGACTTGGTGATCTGCCGCGCGGGGGCGACGACGACGGCGGAACTGATTGCGGCAGGTAAGGCGTCGATCATGATTCCGTTTCCGTACGCGGCCGATGATCATCAACGGAAGAACGCGGAAGCGTTGCAGACCGCGGGAGCAGCGCGAATGATCGTGCAGCAGGAGTTGAGTGGCGATCGTTTAATCCGGGAGATCCGTGATTTATCTCAAGATCCCTCTCTTCTGGATCGTATGGAACAGGCTAGTAGAGGTTTAGCGCACGGTGACGCTGCGGCAGCGGCGGTAGACCTGATCGAGACGTTAGCGGGAAAAGAGATTTAAGAAGGATGTTCAGGCGGATACAACACGTCCATTTTGTCGGCATCGGTGGCATCGGTATGTCCGGTATCGCCGAGGTGTTGGTCAATCTCGGCTTCCGCGTTTCGGGCTCCGACCTGAAACAATCGAGCGTGACCGATCGCCTGCAGCAGATGGGTGTTGAGATTTACGAAGGTCACGCCGCTGAAAATGTGGGCCATCCGCACGTCGTCGTGCGTTCGACCGCCGTGCGCGACGACAACCCCGAGATCATCCAGGCGAACGAGCGTTCAATTCCCGTGATTCCGCGCGCGGAGATGCTCGCTGAATTGATGCGTCTGAAGCCACACACAGTTGCAGTCGCCGGTTCGCACGGCAAAACAACGACCACTTCGATGGTCGCAACCGTGTTGGGCCATGCCGGACTCGATCCGACAGCGATCGTCGGCGGCGTGGTCGGCGCGTTCGGCTCCAATGCTCATTTAGGTACGAGCGATCTGATGGTCGTCGAAGCAGATGAAAGCGATCGTTCGTTTCTCATGTTGACGCCGACGATCGCCGTCGTCACCAATATCGATCGTGAGCACATGGACTACTACCACGACATGGATGACGTGCGTAAGTGCTTCGCCGACTTCGTCAACAAGGTGCCGTTCTACGGTTCGTCGGTTTTGTGTCTCGACGATCCCAACGTGCAGGCGATCATTCCCCTGCTCGAACGCCGTCGCATGACTTACGGTTTCAGCGCGCAAGCCGACGTCTCCGCGCACGGCATTCGTCACGACAACAACTTCGGCTCGAGCTTCACCGTGTGGCGCGGCACCGACCCGGTCGGCGAGATGGTCCTGCGCGTGCCCGGCCATCACAACGTCTACAACGCACTCGCGGCGATCACGGTGGGGTTCGAGTTGGAAGTGCCGTTTGAAAAGATTGTCGAAGGGCTGCACAGCTTCACCGGCGCGGGCCGGCGTTTTCAAACGAAAGGTGAAGTGAACGACATTCTCGTAGTTGACGATTACGGACATCATCCAACTGAGATTCGCGCCACGCTCGCGGCCGCGAAACTCGGATCAGGTGGGCGAAGGATCGTCGTGTTGTTTCAGCCGCATCGTTACACGCGCACGCACGATCTAATGCAGGAGTTTGCGCGTTCTTTTAACAACGCCGACGTGCTGTTCATCACCGACATTTACGCGGCGAGCGAAGATCCGATTGAAGGTGTGACGGCGGAAGCGTTGACGGCGGCGATCAAGAGTTTCGGACATAAGGACGTGAACTACGTCGGCGCGCTGGAGAACGCCGCGCCTGCGTTGGTCGATCGCATTCAGCCCGGCGACTTGGTTTTGACGCTAGGCGCGGGAACGGTGAATCGCACCAGCGACCAGGTGCTGCAGTTGTTGCGAGAGCCATCAAGCGCAACGTCGGTTTGAACTGTGGATTTGACGGATACACAACAGGATCAGTGGCAGCAACGGGACGACGCGCTAGAAGAGATCGCGGCGCGGCTCGGCGTGCGCGCGGAACGCGGCAAACGTTTCGCGGAGTTGACCAGTTTGCGTGTCGGCGGCGCGATCGATTGGGTCGTCGCGCCGGAAACTGAAGCACAAGCCGCGGCGATCGTTTACGAGTTGGACCAGGCGGGCGTCGGTTGGCGTCCGCTCGGCTCGGGTAGCAACGTGCTCGCCGACGATGGCGATCATCATTACGTCGTCTTGAACTTGAGCAACATGAAAGGCGAAGTGCGAATCGACGGCGAACTCGTGTCGGTGAGCGCGGGTTACTCGCTGCCGCGACTCTGCATCGACGTTGCGCGCGCGGGCTTGTCCGGCATTGAAGGACTCGGCGGTATTCCCGGCACTGTGGGCGGCGCGTTGTGGATGAATGCGGGCGCCTACGATCACGAGATCGGCACGGTAACGGAGACGGTGCGCGTCGCGCGCGAAGGCAAGGTCGTCGAGATTCCCGGCAGCAGTGTTGAGTGGAACTATCGTCACACCTCGTTTCGCGAAGGCGAGTTGTTGCTCGGCGCGACGCTTCGTCTTAAACCAGACGATCCCGAACAGATCAAGAAGCGCATGGACGACGCGAAGAGTCGGCGCCTCGCGACGCAACCGCACGGCGCGCGTTCCGCTGGTTGCTTCTTCAAGAACCCGCCGGCGAGCACGATCGGCACCGGAAAAATGATCGACGACATGGGGATGAAGGGACAGCGACGCGGCAGTGCGATCGTCTCGCCCGTGCATGCGAACTTCATCGTTACCGAAGGCGAGAATGCGCGCGCGGAGGACGCGCTCGCACTCGCGGAAGAGATTCGCGAACGCGTGAAACGTGAACAGGGGATCGAGTTGGAATATGAGGTTGAGCTTTGGCGGGCGAACTCTGAGCCACTGATGAACACCGATGACACGGATCAGAACGAGACGAATGAGACAGGTGGGTGAAACAGAGCAGAGAAGGGAGGAGGAGCGATGAGAGAACAAGTCATACCGCAAAAAGTTGGTAATCGCACCGGCATTGGCAAGTCGCGTTCGGGTGTGG
>DASXXL010000796.1:0-1674 GCA_036503085.1 Pyrinomonadaceae bacterium
TTGATCTTCGAGCGGCGCACCGCGTGTTTGTCCTGTGCCTCGCTGAGCTCGCGGCGATAGAGAATACCGACCGCCCCTTCCGCTCCCATCACCGCGATCTCTGCCGACGGCCACGCGAAGTTCACGTCGGTGCGGATGTGCTTCGACGCCATCACGCAATACGCGCCGCCGTAAGCCTTCCGCGTGATCACCGTGAGCTTCGGTACCGTCGCTTCAGCGTAGGCGAACAGAAGCTTCGCGCCGTGCGTGATGATGCCGCCGTGTTCCTGCGAAACGCCGGGCATAAAACCGGGCACATCTTCAAACGTCACGAGCGGAATGTTGAAGCAATCGCAGAAACGCACGAAGCGAGCGCCCTTAACCGAAGCAGCGATGTCGAGCACGCCGGCGAGAAACGCAGGCTGATTAGCCACGATGCCGACCGCGCGTCCGCCGAGACGCGCAAAGCCGACACAGATGTTCGGCGCGAAGAGCTCCTGCACTTCAAAGAAGTAACCATCGTCGACGATGTGATTTATCACTTCGCGCATGTCGTAAGGCTGGTTTGACGCCTCTGGAACGATGTCGTTCAACTTCGGCTCGACGCGATCGACCGGATCATTCGCCACCACAGCGGGCGGATCTTCCATATTGTTCGAAGGAATAAACGACAACAACTCGCGCACGATGCGCAGCGCGTGTTCATCAGAGTCCGCCGCAAAATGGGAAACGCCGGAGACGGTGTTGTGCGTGATTGCGCCGCCGAGTTCTTCTTTCGTCACTTCCTCATGCGTGACGGTCTTGATCACGTCCGGTCCGGTGATGAACATGTATGACGTGTCCTTCACCATAATGTTGAAATCTGTGATGGACGGACTGTAAACAGCGCCGCCTGCGCAAGGACCCATGATGCAACTGATCTGCGGCACCACTCCGCTCGCGAGCGTGTTACGCAAAAAGATATCGGCGTAACCACCGAGACTCACGACGCCTTCCTGGATGCGGGCGCCGCCCGAATCGTTCAAGCCGATGATCGGCGCGCCCACTTTCATCGCGAGGTCCATCACCTTGCAGATCTTCTCCGCATGCGTTTCGGAAAGCGAACCACCAAACACAGTGAAGTCCTGCGCGAAAACAAAAACCGGGCGGCCGTCGATTAGACCGTGACCGGTAACAACGCCATCGCCCGGATAGATCTGTTTGTCGAGACCAAAGTCGCGCGAGCGATGCACGACCAGCTTGTCAAACTCTTCAAACGAGCCTTCGTCGAGGAGAAACTCGATCCGCTCGCGCGCCGTCATCTTGCCGGCCTCATGTTGTTTCTCGACGCGCGCCGCACCGCCGCCTTGCTCCGCCTGCGTGCTGCGCTCGCGCAATTTCTCGAGGCGCGATTTCGAATGTGTAGGTTGTTGTTTACTCATTGAAAGGAAACGATCTCGCTTGAACCAAACTTATTAGCTCTGCGACCGCGTGTCTGGCTTTTTGCTTAACCTCAGCCGGGTAAGGATAAGTTTCGAAGTCTTCGAGGTCGAGTATCCGGTACGAAAAGTCCTGCTCGACCAGGACGTCGATATCGAGATCGACGTAAGTGAGAAGCGATCCGTCGAAGCTCGGTGGTTCAGTGACGTTGCAGTAAAACCTGTCGCTGAAACGAAAGACGTTGTACCAACGGTCGAGCCAATAAAACTCTTTGCT
>DASXXL010000797.1:0-5445 GCA_036503085.1 Pyrinomonadaceae bacterium
CGTCAGCAGTCGTCGTCGAGCCAGTCGTGATCACAAGCGCCGAAGCACCAACCATCGACACGAGGCGTACCGTCACAGGCGCAACACTCAACCTCGCCGAAACACGATCGCTGCCGCTCGTGACGCGTTCAGTTCTCGATCTCGTGTTCACTCTTCCAGGCGTTACGGAAGAGCCGCTTTCAACGCGCGACCTCGCCGAAGATCGCAACACAAATCCAGCAAACACGCCCGAAGAAGCGGGCGTCTTTTCACTAGCGGGCGCGCCCGCATATTCAAACAACCTGACGATCGACGGCCTCGACAATAACGACGATCGCGCCGCACGCGAACGCTTCCAACCATCGCTCGAAGCGATTGCGGAAGTGCAGGTGATCACGAACCAGTTTGCAGCGGAGTACGGCCGCGCCTCTGGCGGCCGCGTGAACTTACGCACACGCAGCGGCTCGGATCGCTTTCACACGAGCGCGTTTTACTTCTTTCGCGACGAGGCGCTGAATGCAAATACGTTTCGCAACAACTCGCTCGGGTTGTCGCGCTTACCGTTGCAGGAGCACGTCGGTGGTTTCACTGTGAGTGGACCAGTCTTTCGCGGATCTCGTGGCGAAGCAACAGACTCGACGCGTAAGCCGAAGAGTACAGTGTTCTTTGTTTCTTACGAACGGAATCACACGCTCGACAGCGCGCTCATCGACACGCTGGTTCCGATCGCGCTGAATCCGCATTATTCCTTGCCGCGGCCGACCAATCTGGACCAGCGACGTATTGAGGACGTCGAGCCGCCAGTGGCGGCGACAGAAATTGCGCCGTTCATCACATCATTGAGCACGCCACTAAAGAACACGAGCATCACCGCGCGTGTGGACCATCAATTCAATGACACACACAACGGTTCGTTCGTCTATCAAAGGGGCCGCCTCATCAATCTGCGGCAGTTCGGCGGCGGCAACCGTTTGGCCGACGCATTACAAGCAAGAAACCGCAACTCCGACGCGCTCTCGTTCTCCGACAATCTCGTACTCAGCTCCCGCATCGTCAATCAACTCAGATTTCAGTACTCACGCCTGGCGCCATCGTTCAAAACGCGTGGGGCGGGCAGGCCGGTCGTGCTGATCACTCTGAACGACCCGCTCACGAAAGAAGATCCTGAGCAACGCACCGGAACGCTCATCGCCGGATCGTCGACACTCGGCGGCAGCGATCGACAAGAACAACGCGCGCAACTTCAACAGATCCTTTCTGTAATCAGCGGCAATCATTCACTGAAATTGGGCGTCGATCTCCACCGCGTGCGTTCAACATTTATCGATCTCACAGACCTAACCGGCACGTTCAGCTTCGCGAGCGCCGGAGATTTTCTCGCGAACATCCCCAGCCGCTTCCGGCAGAACTTTCAGACTTCCTCAACACAACAGAACACCTACGCCGGCTTCTTCATGCAGGACGAATGGCAAGTACATCCGCGAGTGCTCGTGAGTTACGGCTTGCGTTACGAGCGCGAGAGCATTCTCCGCGACCCGAACAACTTCGGACCGCGGTTCTCCGTCGCGTATTCGCCTTTTGAATCGGCGAAGATGGTCCTCCGTTTTGGCGGCGGACTCTTCTTCAACCGCCCGTTGCTGCGCACCATCGACGACTTCACGCTCGGCCAACAACAACTCTTCTTCGATACGAACGCCTTGCGCGATCCGCTGACGGGCAAACAACTGACTGCCGAACAGCGACGCGCGTTCATTGCGGCGAACATTCGCTTTCCCGACACGCTGCGCGCGGATTCGCCGGTGGTCCAGCAGTTCGGAGTCCTGAACCGTAACTTCTCGCGTCGTCTCGATCCGGCATTGAAGATTCCGGAGAGCTATCAGTTCAACGCGGGCGTCGAACGCGACTTGGGCCACGGTCTCGCTGTCGAAACAAATTTTACGTTCACACGCGGCATACATCTCTGGCGCGAGTTCAATGCAAACGCGCCGGTGTTGCCGCCGAGCTACAAGAGCTTCACCGACTTTCTCGCCTCGCGCGACTTCGCAAACTTTGCGAATCCGCTGACTGCGGTTCGGCCGCTTTACAACGCTTCAACTGCCGGCGAACTCGTGCGCTTTAGTCGCAACAGCATCAATCCTGCGAGTCCGAACGCTGTCGTGCGCGTGGTGGAGTTTGGCGTGCCCGTTTCGATCATGAACTTGAGTAATTCATCAACCACCATGCTCGACGCGGCCCTCGCGGCGCTCAATCAATTGCGTCCCGATCCTTCGCGCGGCGAACTCGAGCAACTGATCTCCGCCGGTAACAGTTTTTATCGTGCGATGACGTTGGAGTTGCGCAAGCGTTTCGTTGTTAGCAGAGGATCTTCGGGATCAGCACACGGCTTCATGTTTCGCGCAGGCTACACGCTTTCGAGTTTGATCGATGATGGGATCGTGAATACTTCCGACGCGCTCGTGCCCGGAAACTTCCGTGCGGAACGCGCGCGCAGTTTGCTGGATCGCCGTCATCGGTTTGTGTTCTCGGGTACATTCGACTTGCCACGTTATCTTGCTGGACTAACGCTTTCACCGATCTGGCGCGTTGCGTCGGAAGCGCCGTTCAATATCTCTCTTGGTGGTGTCGATCGAAATCTCGACGACGTCAGCAACGATCGACCGAACTACTCGGCCGATCTGCGTCTGCTTCGTTGGCGCAAGCCGGGCGAGCCACTGGACGCTTCAATCCCTCACGCCTTCAGTCTTCCGCCGATCGGACAGTCAGGAAACCTTCCGCGCAACGCCGGCCATGGGCCGGGATTGTTTGTGTTCGATCTGAACGCGACAAGGGAGTTTCACATCAAGAAAACAAAACTCCGAGCTTCGGTCGAGTTCGATAACGTCCTGAACAAAACCGTCTTCAGCTTTGGATCAGAGTTCATCAACTTCTCGCCTTCATCCGCCGAATCCCTTTTTCTGGCCACACGCACCGGACGCCCCCGACAAACTCGTGTCGGGTTAAAGGTGGAGTTCTAGTGTGGAAGAGATTAAATACAGGGATCTTACAGGCAAAATAATCGGCGTCTTCTACGAGGTCTACAACGAGCTGGGCCACGGCTTTCTCGAAAGCGTCTACCAAAAGTCTCTAGGCTTGGCTTTGAGGTCGGCCGGCCTGGAAGCTTTTTGGCCTATAGATATTCCCGTGACCTTTCGCGGCCAACCTGTGGGCCACTTCGAAGCAGATATGCTCGTGGAGAAGTGTGTCTTACTTGAGCTGAAAGCTACGCGTTCGCTGGATCGCTCGCACGAAGCACAGTTACGAAATTACCTGCGCGCCACCGATATTGAAGTTGGCTTACTGCTCAACTTTGGGTTGGCGCCCGAAATTCGCAGACTGCTTTTCAGCAACGCCGGCAAAGCCATCCGTTAGCTGAACTCCAGTTTCGTGAGTACCAATCCGGGCTGAACCATTTCGCTCGGCGGCGTCGCACCGCGCCCTCGACCGCTCAATTCGTCTTTTCATCCATCTCTGACTCATCGTTCTAAAACCTTCCCCTTCATCTTCCAACGCGTAGTCTTACGAAAAAATGGCTCATTTCGTTGTGATAAACTTTGCAATGACATGGCGATTAGCGACTCACAAGCAGAGCACGTCAGCGAGGTCGAGGCCGCACTCCTCGACGCCGAGCTCTTCATGAAGTACCAGGCACCCGATCGGGCCATCAAACGCCTCCGCACTGCCTTAGAACTGAACACTCGATCAATCAAATTGCGCGAACGACTCCGCGAAGTCTGCGCCGCGCAGAAACACACCGAAGAAGCCGCGCGCCAATGCCTCGCCCTCGCGAGCCTCTACATCGAACGCGAGGACTTCGACACGGCCCACGACCGGCTCCTCGAAGCCAAACAACTCGATCAGCGCATCAACATCGCCGGCGGTCTAGAAGCGATCCGACGCGCCCGACGTCCGGATCTGAAACCGACGCCCGCTGCCGAGCCTGTCTTCGAGCGCAAACACTTCACGCTCGCGGGCGACCTCAGCGCCGTCAGTGTTTTCGACGCGATGCAGGTGATTGAAAATGCGCGTTTGAACGGCGTGCTGACGCTCAACGGCGAAGCACACGAAGGCCAGGTAAAATTCAACGACGGCCGAATCGTCGATGCTTCATGCGGTGGCGAGAGTGGCGAAAAGGGTTTTCAGCGAGTGGTCGAGATCACCAACGGCACCTTTGAATTTCAAAAAACCACGGAACACTTTCCCGATCGAATCCAGGCGCTCAGCAATACCAACCTCATCCTCGACACGCTCCGACTTCTCGACGAACAAAAGCAATAACCACAAAAACGTCTTGGGTCGCTTTGTGGACTCTTGTGCTCTTTGCGATACCTCAGTCGATCAACAACCGCGTGTTCAGCGCTTCGGCTTTTTCGATCGCCGTGAGCAGGCGCAGAAACTGCGTGTAGTTACGGCTGCGTGCAGTGAGGCGTGCGATTTCTGATTGGCTCAGCTCGTTGCGCAGTATCAAATCAAGGAAGTCGTAGTAATCCGCCGCAGCCTCGAACGGCAACTCGCGTGTATAAGTCGTGTTTTCACTGTCGTCCGAACGAAAGCCCGCCAGTAGATCGAAAACGTTGTCGGTCGTGAGGCGCGCGGCGTCGCGTGTCAGCACGATCGGCACGCGCAACTCGAAAAACCGCAGCCCCTGATCGGTTACTACGCGGCGCAACTCCTTCGTCGCCTCGCCATCAAACGGCGATTCCGGATCGACCAGAATGCGCAACAACCGCGGCTGGTCTTCCTTGTCGAGCGTGTCGAGCGAAAGCTGGACGCGATCCGCGAGAAACTTTTCAAACACCGCTTCGATCGGATAGTTGATCCGGCCAAGACACCCAACCGCTTCGCCATCGCCCGCGACCTCGAGCGGCAAACACGCCGGACACTGCAAACAGATCGTCGTCGCGCGTTGCATACGCTCAATCTCCGGGCTCGCTTTCTCCACCCATTCGAGTTTGTCGACGGTGGGCGCGCCAGCGTCGCCGGTGGTCAGTTTTGCGTGCAAACTGCTCAAACGTCCCCACTCGCGCAGGTGTCGTTCCGAGTAATTCGCCCGCAGCGGACAGGCATATTGCAGTGCAAATTCCAGTGACATTCGTGTATCCGTGGTGAATCACTAACATAGCGCGGCGCGTCGAGCAAGCGAGTGCCTTTGTGTTAAGCTTTCGTCACTTTTCCGCAGCATTGCCGCTTAGAAAGGTCATGCCGATGGCAGTTAGTGAAGAACTCCTGGAAATACTCGCCTGTCCCTTTTGCAAAGCCAAGGTCGAGCTCAAGCCGGACGGCCAGGCGCTGAAATGCGTTGAGTGCAAACGCGTCTACCCGATTCGCGACGACATTCCCGCGATGCTGATCGAAGAAGCCACGATCGAAGATGGTGCTGATGAACAGTCTGCGCGACATCGTTGAGTCGTCTCCGCGCGGGGTCGAGGC
>DASXXL010000798.1:0-3431 GCA_036503085.1 Pyrinomonadaceae bacterium
GCCGCCGCGATAAAACGCGATCTGCCGCGTTTCTTCGAAGCGACCGGGAGTCTCGCCGGTGACGAACAGACGGACGTCGCGCCGCAAACGGCCGGCAAAGTCGTCGCGGTTGGTGTCGATATCGGCAGTTACGTGAAGCGCGGGCAGATGCTCGTGCAGCTCGACGCCGATGAACTGAAACTCCGCGTCGATCAGGCCGCAGCGCAGGTCGAACAGGCGAAAGCTGCGGTGCGTCAGGCCGAAGAGAAGATCGGTTTGCGTTCCGGCCAGGCGTTCGATCCGAATCGTGTTGCTGATGTCGCGGCCGCGAAGGTCGCACTGGACCTCGCCGAGAAGAACCTGCAACGCGCCGACAAGTTGATCGAGTCGGGCGACGTTTCGCGATCGTTTTATGACGAGCAACGCGCGCGTCGAGATCAGTTGAAGGAGCAGTACGAAGTCGCGCTCGCGCAGGCGCGTCAGAACTACGCGGCGGTCGACGTATCGCGAACGAACGTTGCGAATGCGCAAGCTCAACTCGCGCTCGCGCGCAAGAACCTTTCTTACGCGGTGATCCCCGCGCCCATTGACGGCTTTGTTACCGAACGAATCGCGGACGTGGGCGAGTATGTGTCGCCGCAGCAGAAGGTGGCAACGATCGTGCGCACGAACCCGTTGCGCATTCGTATCGACGTTCCCGAGCAGGCGATTCCGGAAGTGAAGGTGGGCCAATCGGTGTCGGTGACGACGAGCGCGTGGCCTGACAAGAATTTCGCCGGACGCATCGCGCGCATCGCGCCAAACGTTTCCGCAACCTCGCGCACGTTGACGGTCGAAGCGGAGATCGATAACAGCGGCAACGCGCTGAAGCCCGGGCAGTTTGCGACTGTGAGGATCCTGCAGGAGCGGTCTGCGCCGGCGGTGCTCGTGCCCGCGCGTGCGGTTGTGACGGAGGCGGGCGTGAGCCGCGTCTTCGTGATCAAGAACGGTCACGCCGAACAGCGTCTCGTGCAAACAGGCCAAACCGAAGGCGACCTGATCGAAGTAAAGAACGGCATCGCCGCTGACGAACAGGTCGCGACCAGCGGCCTCGAACGTCTGAGCGACGGCATCGCCGTGAAGCAGTAAATCGCAAAGAGGCAGCCACGAAGAGGCACAAAAGCACAAAGATCAAGCCTCAGTTAGCACCGGAGGTGTGGCAATAAGGTAGCCAGGGGCGAGCGCGAAGCGCGCTGCCCCTGGGATCTAGAAGACGGTATTGCAGGCCCGAAGGGCCGACAGAAGACGATATGCAAAAACTTGCTGAGATATGTGTACGTCGTCCGGTGTTCGCGACGATGTTGATTCTGAGCCTGACGGTCGTCGGCTTGTTCTCCTACAAATCGCTCGGCGTCGATCTGTTTCCCAAGATCGACCTGCCGACGATCACGGTGACGGTCGTGAACCCCGGAGCATCGCCGCAGGAAATCGAGACCGAAATCACCGACAAGGTCGAGGGCGCGGTCAACACGATTTCCGGCATCGACGAGCTGCGTTCGACGTCGGTTGAGGGCGTGTCGCAGGTCTTCATCACCTTCCTGCTCGAGAAGAACCCCGACATCGCGGCCCAGGAAGTGCGCAACAAGATCGATCTGATTCTCAACGATCTTCCGCTCACGGCCGAACAACCCATCGTGCAGAAACTCGACACCGACGCCGCGCCGGTCGTACGCATCGCCGTGTCCGCGCCGCGCTCGTTGCGCGAAGTCACAGACGTCGCCGACAAACAGATCAAGCAACAGATCGAATCGATCAACGGCGTCGGCGACGTGCAGATCGTCGGTGGACGCCGACGCGAGATCGAAATCTGGGTCGACCCTGACAAGATGCGCGCGTTCAACGTCACCGTGGCGCAGGTCGCCGACGCAGTGCGCGCGCAAAACATGGAAGTCCCCGGCGGCCGCGTTGATGAAGGCGCGCGCGAACTGACCGTGCGCACGATGGGCCGCATCGTCGATCCGGCGCAGTTCAACGATCTGATCGTCGCGAACCGCGGCACGTATTCAGTCAAACTCAGCGACGTTGGTTACGCCGAAGACGGCGCCGAAGAGCCGCGCACTGAAGCGCGTCTGAACGGTCAGCCGGCCGTTACGCTGATCGTTTCGAAGCAGTCGGGACAAAACACGGTCGCCGTTGCCGACGAGGTCAAAGCGCGTCTCAAAGAGATCAGCAAAACACTGCCGCCGGGTTTCAAAACGGAAGTCGTCGGCGATCAGTCGATCTTCATCAAGGCTTCAATCGAAGCGATCCAAACACACTTGATCGAAGGCAGCATCCTGGCCGCGATCGTCGTGTTCGTGTTCCTCTGGAGCTTCCGTTCCACCGTGATCGCGGGTCTCGCGATTCCGACTTCGCTCATCGCGACGTTTGGCTTGATGGCGGCGATGGGCTTCACGCTCAACCAGATCACGATGCTCGCGCTGACGCTGATGGTCGGTATCGTGATCGACGACGCGATCGTCGTACTCGAAAATATCTTTCGCTTCATTGAAGAGAAAGGCGTGCCTCCGTTCCAGGCGGCGATCGACGGCACAAAGGAGATCGGTCTCGCCGTCATGGCGACCACGCTGTCGTTGTTGGCGGTGTTTCTGCCGGTAGGTTTCATGGGCGGCATCGTCGGCCGGTTCATGTCATCGTTTGGTTTGACCTCGTCCTTCGCGATCGCCGTGTCGTTGCTGGTTTCGTTCACGCTCACGCCGATGCTCGCGGCGCGTTTGATCAAACGCAGTGACGACGCGAAAGAACGGCCGCTCGAGCGCGCCACTGAGCCTACAGATCACGGTTCGAAAGAATCACGTTTCTATCGTCCGATCGATCGCGCTTACACGAAGATGTTGACGTGGTCCATGGCGCATCGCTGGGTCATCGTGGTGGCGTGCTTGCTCGTGATCGTGAGCATCGTGCCGCTGTTTATGTTCGTCGGCAAAAACTTCCTGCCGGTCGACGACCAGTCGCAATTCGAAATCAACGTGCGCGCGCCGGAAGGCTCCACGCTCGCAGCGACGTCTACGATTGCCGAGCGCATCGCGACCGAGTTGCGCAAACTTCCCGGCGTGACTGACACGCTCACGACTCTCGGCGGTGGCCAGCAGGAGCAGGTGAACGTCGCTTCGATTTACGTGAAGCTGAAGCCGATCGAAGAACGCAAAATCACGCAAAACGAACTGATGGTGCGCGCGCGTTCGGAAGTGCTCGCGAAGTTTCAGCAGCAGTACCCGGGACAACTGCGCACGAGCGTGCAGCAAGTCGCGGCGATCTCCGGCGGCGGTTTTCGTAACGCCGACATTCAATACGTCATCGGTGGTCCGGACCTGAAGAAGCTCACCGAGTATTCCGACAAGTTGCTGGCGAAGATGAAGACGATTCCCGACGGTGTCGACGCTGACTCGACCTTGACCAGCGGCAAGCCCGAA
>DASXXL010000799.1:0-2685 GCA_036503085.1 Pyrinomonadaceae bacterium
TTACATCTCCTCGAAGAAGACGCGCGGTAATTGCAGGCCACACGATTTCAACCGTTCGGCAAACCGTGGACGAATTCCAGTCGGACGGAAGCGACCGAGTACCTGACCTTCCTTATCAACTCCGGTGCGCTCGTACAGGAAGATTTCCTGCATGGTGATGGTCTCGCCTTCCATGCCCGTGATTTCTGAAATCGAAGTGATGCGGCGCGAGCCGTCCGACAGACGCGCGACCTGGACCACGAGGTTGATCGCCGAAGCGACCTGTTGCCGCATCGCGCGGTCCGACAAACGCATGCCGGTCATCTGAATCATCGTTTCGAGACGAGCCAGCGCGTCGCGCGGAGTGTTCGCGTGAATCGTGGTCAATGAACCGTCGTGGCCGGTGTTCATGGCCTGCAGCATGTCGATTGCTTCGCCGCCGCGAACCTCGCCGATAACGATGCGATCGGGACGCATACGGAGTGCGTTGCGCACGAGATCGCGCTGCGTGACTTCGCCTTTGCCTTCGATGTTTGGTGGACGGGTTTCAAGCCTGACAACGTGCGGTTGCTGTAGTTGCAGTTCCGCCGAGTCTTCAATCGTGACGATGCGTTCATTTTCAGGAATGAAAGCTGACAGCGCGTTTAGCAGTGTCGTTTTACCGGCGCCGGTTCCACCCGAGATGAGCAGGTTCAAGCGCGCGTGCACGACCATCTGCAGCATGTCCGCGATGTCTTTCGTCAACGCTTTGTTTTCGATCAGTGCCGCCATGCGCAGCGGGTCTGCGCCAAAACGGCGAATAGACACAACCGGGCCATCGATCGCCAGCGGCGGAATGATCGCGTTGACGCGTGAACCATCCTGCAAACGGGCGTCGACCATCGGCGACGATTCATCGATGCGACGTCCGACTGACGACACGATGCGCTCGATCACGCGCATCAAGTGCTCGTCATCCTTGAAGCGAACGTTAGTCACTTCAATCCGGCCGCGTCGCTCGATGTAAATCTTGTCGTGTTTGTTAACGAGGATGTCGGAGATAGTCGGATCGGCGAGCAACGGCTCGAGTGGTCCGAGTCCGAACAGCTCGTGCTGGACGTCGCTGACGAGACGCTCGCGCTCGGAAACGGACAGCGGCATGGCTTCCTGGGCCAGCACACTTTCTGCGAGGCGCGAGACTTCCGCGTGGACTTGCTCGGACGTGAGCGTCTGGAGCTTGGTCAGATCCATCCGATTGATCAAGGTGCGATGTAAACGCGCCTTCATCTCCTGGAAGGAATGTTGGCCGGTGCCGTCGGAGACAGGGCCGGGAACGTTAGTGTTGCCGATTAATCTTTCGCGTAGGGCCATGATGTTTTTTCAGGTACGGGGGGTTGCGGTGCTAGACCTTTTCCATTGACGTTTCAAGCTTGAACTTCGCTTGCGCTTGCGCCGGTTGCTTCTTCAAAAACGAATTCCAGAAAGCACGACGTGGTTTCGCTTCGTTGAGCGGCACGACGCCGAGCGAGATCTCCTGTGCGATGCGCCGAATCTCGAGTGCGATCTTCGAGCCGGGCTCTGACTGCACCAGCGGCGTGCCGAGATTGATCGAGCTCACCGCGGTCTGATAGTCGCTGGGCACAAAGCCGACTACCGGCTCGCCGAGAAACTTCTCGACCTGGCGCAGATCGAGGTCGATCTGTTTGCTCCAGCGGTTCACCACGATGCGCACTTTCTTCCGCGGATAACCGAGGCGATCGAAGATTTCGAGCGCGCGCTGCGTACTGCGAATGGCGGGAATGTCGAGCGTAAGAATGAGGACGATCTCATCTGACTGATCGAGCGCGGCGAGTGTGATCGAGTCGAACGTGTGCTGCGGGTCGAGCACAACGTAGTCGTAGTGTTCGCGCAGTTTTTGCAGCACTTCAAACACGTGCTGCGGTTCGATCTCGTCGGCGGAGTCGGCTTCACGCGGCGCGGCCAGTAACGAGAGATGTTTCGAGTGTGGCGTGACGAGCGTATTGATCAGCGACTCGTCCAGACGATTGCGCTTCTCGACCATGTCGGCGATCGAATACTTCGGCTCGACACCGAGAAACAGCGGCAGGTCGCCGGCCTGTAGATTCAGATCGACGAGAACGGTTTTCGCATTCGTGGCGGCGCCGAAATTCGTGGCGATGAATGAAGTACCGCAACCACCCTTGCTCGAAAAGACCGCGATCATGCGGCCCTGTTTGCGTTGTGTTTCGACGAGATGCTTGTTGCAAAACTCGCCCACGCGATCGAGCACGGTGCGCAGTTCGTCGGCGCTGATCGGAATGCGCAGAAACTCGCGCGCGCCCGCACGCAAGCTACCGATGATCATATCCGGTGACGCGTCTTGCGCGGCTGAAATGATCGTCGTCTTGGGACACTCGGCGTTCAAACGCTCGATGAACCTGACGGCCTGTTCCGCGTTTGGACCAAGCGCGATGATCGCGGCATTTGGTTTCAAACGGACGATCTCTTCATAGAGCTGATCGGTGTCGTTGCCGCCGGCCAGCAGCTTGACGCGTTCTTCGGCCGAAAGAGCGCGGCGAATCTCTTTGAAGTTTTCGAGCCCGGTGCTTAGGACTACTACTGAGATTGGTTCGGTCATCTTTTCCTCGTCTGGTCTATCGAAGCCACTGCCTGGCGGTGGTCCACCATTGAATTCCTAAGCTCCCGGGCGGGAATCAGCCGGGAATG
>DASXXL010000800.1:0-3382 GCA_036503085.1 Pyrinomonadaceae bacterium
GACTTCGGAGTCCGGCGGCACTCGTTTTCGCAGACGCTCCCAGTAGTCGATCGCCTTCTTATAATCCTTCGCTTCAAACGCGGCGTTGGCGGCCAGGCCCAGCGCCTTCGCGTTCTCCGGATCCAGCTTCAACGCGCGCTCGACAAATTCCATCGGCTTGCCTTCGAGACTGCGGCCGCTGGCCATTGCGCTCGCGTAAGCATAATCGGCCCACAGATCAGCATCGTTCGGCGTCAACTCAGTCGCCTTCGCGTACGCGCCCGCGGCCTCCGGATATTTCTCCAGCGAACTGTACGAACGCGCCAGCATGGTCCACCCTTGAGCGTCGGAAGGATTCGACTGCAAACGTTTCGCGAGTGCGGAGACGTTTGCTTCGATCTGTGCCTGCGAGCGTTGGCCGGTCGGAGCGTTGGGTTCAGCTTGGGTCGCGGTAGCGCTACTCGTCGCCGCATTCGTGATCGCGTCGGGACTGCCGACTTGTAGATAGAAGATCACGGCAACCAGCGCGACCCCCATGCCGATGAGATATGCGTTTTTGCGCGTGTCAGCGGAAAGCGCAGACACTTTTTTCTGCGTTTTCTCCGTGGTTACGTCTTCCAAAAGGCGGCGTTCGATGTCGTCGCGGTCCTGCGCGTACTGCTCCTCACTAACGATGCCGTTGCGCAGATCCGCTTCAAGCTCGCCAAGCTGATCGCGATAGATGGCGATGTTTGCTTCGCGGCGTGCGTCGTCCTGCTTCGACTTCGAAACTTCTGTGCGTAGCGCCTGCGGCAACACGTACCACAACGCAAACACGAGCATCGCGATGCAAATGAACCAGAAGAGGATCACGCCGTCTCCTTTCGCGAACGCGTGCGCAGCAACTCTTCAGCACGACGCCGCTCTTCGGCGCTGAGCGGCTGTTCGGGAATTAGATCGCGCCGCTGTTTGATGTAACGAAACAGCACTGCCAAACCCGCGAGCAACAAGACAAACGGCCCAAACCAAAGCAGGTAAGTGGTCGGCGTCACTTGCGGTTTGTAAAGAATGAACTGGCCGTAGCGCGCGGTGAGAAAATTGATGATCTCTTTGTCGCTCTTGCCCGCTTTCATCTGCTCGCGAATTTCGTCACGCAGATCTTCTGCGAGGTCCGCCTGAGAATCGGCGAGGGTTTCGTTTTGGCAAACGAGACAACGCAGGTCCTTGGAAAGATTGTGGAGTCGTTGCTCGAGCGCGGGGTCGTCGGTGGCCGGCCGCTCGCGTCGCACTTGCGCGACAGCAAAGGGAACAACCATTCCCAGTAATAACAACGGCAACAACAAACGCGCGCGCTTCATCTTGCTGCGCCCTCGCGATTCAGTTGTTGCACGAGCGGCAGGATCTTGTCCTCCCAAACGTCGCGCGTGACTGCGCCAATCTGCTTGTAACGAATCGTTCCGTTCTGATCGATGAGATACGTTTCCGGCGCGCCGTAGACGCCGTAATCGATCGCCACGCGGCCGTCGAGATCCGCAACGCTCAACACATACGGATCGCCGAGTTGGCCCAACCAGTCGAGCGCGTCTTCGCGTTTGTCTTTCCAGTTAAGACCGTAGATCGGCACGGCGCCGGTCTTGGCGTATTCGAGCAACAGCGGATGTTCTTCGCGACAACTCACACACCACGAGGCCCACACGTTCAGCACCCAAACTTTGCCGCGCATGTCTGCGGCGGAAAAAGTTTTATCCGGCTCTTTTAATTGCGGCAGACGAAACGTCGGCGCGGCTTTGTTGATTAACGGCGACGGGACTTCGCGCGGATCGCGGCGCAGGCCGATCGCCAGGAAGACCACCATTACGAGAAAAATGCCGAGAGGGATCAGGTAACGCAGCATGTCTTGATCACAGATTACACGGATTACACAGTTTCAGTTTGCGCAGCGACAGTGGCGGGCACTTCCGCCGGTTTCTTCGCCGCTTCGCGCGCTTCGCGTTCTTTGCGCGCGGCGAGCGCATAACGCCGATCGCTGAGCGCAAGACCGCCGCCGATCGCCATCAGGATCGCGCCGTACCAGATCCAACCGACAAAAGGCTTGTAGTAAACACGCACGCTCCAAATGTCTCTGTCGAGGTCGATGGGCTCGCCGAGCGAAATGTAAAGATGGCGAAAGAAGCCGCTGTCGATCGCGGTCTCCGTCATGACGTTGCCGGTGGCGTTGTAGTTTCGCTTCTCGGGATACATCCGCTCGATCTCGACGCCGTTGCGGCTCACGATCATCTCGGCCTGCGCGCCGCGGTAATTTGGTCCCGTCAACGGAGTGGTGCCGTTGAACTGAAAGTCATAACCGCCGGCGCGAACGACCTCGCCTTTTTGCATCTTCACGTCCTGCTCGGATTGATAACTCGTGACCATCGTGATGCCGACGATGAACACGGCGACGCCGAGATGCGCTACCTGCATGCCGTAGTAACTGCGGCTCTGCATTCGTATTTTTTGCAGCACCGTTGATTGTCCGGACGTGACGCGCACACGCTCCCACAAGTTCACCAAGATCGTCGCGACGATCCACACTGCCAGCAACAATCCTAAACTCACGCGCCATTTCCAACCGCCGCTGACAAACGGCAGCGCGACCGCGCTGATGACGCTGATCACAAACGCCCAACGCAGTCGTTTCGCGAGCTCCGGCAGACTCGCTTTCTTCCAACGCGCGACCGGTCCGAGCCCCATCAAAAACATCGCCGGCGCCATCAACGGTACGAACACCAGATTGAAATACGGTGGGCCAACGGAGAGTTTGCCCATGCCGAGTGCGTCGACAATCAACGGATACAATGTGCCGAGCAACACCGAGCCCGCGGCGACAGTCAGCAGCACGTTATTAGAAAGCAACAACGACTCGCGCGAGATCACGTCAAACTTACTGCCGAGTCCGACCTGCTTCGCACGCCACGCATACAGCAGCAACGAGCCACCGATCACAAACACGAGAAACGCGAGAATGAAGATGCCACGCTTCGGATCCGTTGCAAACGCGTGTACCGACGTCAGCACGCCCGAACGAACCAGAAACGTGCCAAGCAAACTCAGCGAGAACGCCGCGATCGCGAGCAGCACCGTCCAGCTCTTGAACCCGCCGCGTTTCTCAGTCACCGCGAGTGAGTGAATCAAAGCAGTGCCGACGAGCCACGGCATGAACGACGCATTTTCACCCGGATCCCAAAACCACCAGCCGCCCCAGCCGAGCTCGTAGTAGGCCCAACCGCTGCCGAGCATGATGCCCAGCGTCAGGAAAATCCACGCCGCGGTGGTCCAGGGCCGCGACCAGCGCGCCCAGGTGGCGTCGAGCCGCCCGTCGAGCAGCGCGGCGATCGCGAAGGCGAAGGCGACCGAGAAGCCGACGTAGCCCATGTAGAGCATCGGC
>DASXXL010000801.1:0-5789 GCA_036503085.1 Pyrinomonadaceae bacterium
CTTCTCTTACATCACTTACGCGCTGCAGCACGATTGGCCCATCTCCGAAATCTATCGTCTCTCGCGGATCGATCCGTGGTTTCTGAGTCAGTTGCTGGAAGTGATGGTGATCCAGAAGGAGATCGAGGGGAAGTAGCTCGATGAGATCTCCGCAGAGGAGTTGCGCGAGTTCAAAGAGGTGGCTCTATCCGATCGGCGACTCGCTTACTTAACCGAGCGCTCGGAAGATCAGGTGCGCGCGCGCCGCAAGGAACTCGGCATCGTGCCGGTTTACAAACGCGTCGATACGTGCGGCGCCGAGTTTGAATCGCACACGCCTTATCTCTACTCGACCTACGAAACAGAAGACGAAGCCGCTCCCACCGACGCGCGCAAGATCATGATCCTCGGTTCTGGTCCAAACCGCATCGGGCAGGGAATCGAGTTTGACTACTGCTGTTGCCACGCGTCGTTTGCGCTGCACGAAGCGGGTTTCGAGACGATCATGGTCAACTGCAATCCGGAAACTGTTTCGACCGACTATGACACGTCCGACCGTCTCTACTTCGAGCCACTCACGTTCGAAGACGTGATGAACATCGTCGACGTCGAGAAACCCGAAGGCGTAATCGTTCAGTTTGGCGGCCAGACTCCACTGAATCTCGCGATGCGTTTGCACAAAGCGGGCGTGAAGATCATCGGCACGTCGCCTGACTCGATCGATCTCGCGGAAGATCGCAAACGGTTCGGATCGTTGCTCAAGGAACTCGGCATTCCGCAGCCGGAAAACGGCATGGCGGCGTCGGTCGAAGAAGCGCATGAAGTCGCAGCGCGGATCGGTTATCCGGTGCTGGTGCGTCCGAGTTACGTGCTCGGCGGCCGCGCGATGGCGATCGTTTATGACGAAGAACAGTTGGAGCAGTACGTGCGCACCGCGGTAGGCTTCACACCCGACAGGCCGGTTTTGATCGACAGGTTTCTCGAACAGGCGGCGGAGTTCGACGTCGATGCGTTGGCGGATGACAGTGCCTGCGTCATCGCGGGCATTCAGGAGCACATCGAGGAAGCGGGCATTCACTCGGGCGATTCGTCGTGTGTGTTGCCGCCGGTGCGCATCGATCCCGAGCACCTCGAGACGATGCGTCACTACACGAAGAAGCTCGCGCGCGCGTTGTCAGTGTGCGGGTTGATGAACATTCAGTTTGCGATCAAGGACCATCGCGTTTACGTGCTGGAAGTGAACCCGCGCGCGTCGCGCACAGTGCCGTTTGTTTCGAAAGCGACGGGCGTGCCGATCGCGCGCATCGCGGCGCTCGTGATGGCCGGGCAGAAGTTGGCGGAGTTTCGTTTGCCGGAAGAGTTGACGGTCCAGCGTTTCTTCATCAAGTCGCCGGTGTTCCCGTTTGCGAAGTTTCCGGGCGTCGATCCGATTCTGAGTCCGGAGATGCACTCGACCGGTGAAGTGATGGGCATCGGCGACACGTTCGGTGAAGCGTACGGCAAAGCGTTGATGGGCGCCGGGCTGGGTCTGCCGTCGCGTGGCAAAGCGTTCATGAGCGTCAACGACGCCGATAAGGGTTCGGCTGTTTTGCTCGCGCGCAAACTGAATCGTCTCGGTTTCGAGTTGATCGCGACACTCGGAACAGCGGCGCGTTTGCGCGAAGTGGGCTTGGAAGTCGAGAGCGTGTTCAAGGTGAACGAAGGCCGGCCGAATATTTCTGACCACATCAAGAGCGGTGAGATTTCGCTGATCATCAACACGCCGCTGGGTCGTGTCTCGCGTTATGACGAACAGGCGATCCGGCGCGCGGCCTTGCAGTACAACGTGCCGTGCGTCACGACGATGACGGGTGCGCAGGCGCTGGTTGAAGCCATCGTCGCGAAGGATATGAACACAACGCCGAACGTCCATTCATTGCAAGAGCTGCACGCGCTCACAACAATGGACGCGGTTTCATCTGCATAATGATCAATTCGCAGGAAACAATCAGTCGCATTCTCGAGGAGTGCCGCACGATTGCAGTCGTGGGGCTGTCGTCAGATCCGTGGCGCGCGTCGAACAGTGTTTCGAGTTACATGCGCCGCAGCGGTTATCGCGTCATACCGGTGAATCCGAACGAGACCGAGGTGTTTGGCGAGAAGGCTTATCCGGATCTGGCGTCGGTGCCGGAGAAGATCGAGCTAGTTGATGTGTTTCGGCGTTCCGCGGAAGCGGGGAAGGTAGTTGATGAAGCGATTGCTGTTGGGGCGAAAGCGGTTTGGTTGCAGGAAGGTGTGATCGATCGCGCCGCCGCGCAGCGTGCGCTCGATGCCGGGTTGTTGGTAGTGATGGATCGTTGCTGGTTGAAAGAGCACATGAGGCACGGGCGGCGTTCGCGATGAGCACTCCGAACCGGGTTGACGTTCCGATTCGTGCGGCGGCGATCACCGTGAGTGATGCGTGCTCGCGTGGTGAGCGTGAGGACGATTCGGGCGCGGCACTGGTTGAATTGTTGGAGGCGTCCGGTGCGGAGGTTGTTGAAAAGGGGATTTTATCCGACGACCTTGAGCCGCTGGTTCAAAGGCTTGAAGAGATCGCCCGGCGCGGCCACGTTAATCTGATTCTCACGACTGGCGGAACTGGGCTTGGGCCACGCGACAACACGCCCGAAGCGACGCGGCGAGTGATTGAGCGTGAAGCGCCGGGAATTGCGGAAGCGATCCGCGCGGCGTCGTTGAAGGTTACGCCGATGGCAATGATCTCACGCGGGGTCGCGGGTGTTGCGAGTGCTGCGCCTGGTGCTGCGTCGGGAACGTTGATTATCAATCTGCCTGGTTCACCGAAAGCAGTTCGCGAGAGCTTCGCAGTTATCCAACCCGTCCTGGCTCACGCTATCGATCTACTCGCCGGCAAGACGCGCCATTGAAGAGCGAAGTCGGTCGATAATCACGCCTTCGCGGAGAGACCAGTCGCAGGTCCGCAGCGATTCGATCCCGAGCGCGCGCATCACCTCTTCCAACACGACCGCGCCGGCGACGATGATGTCTGCGCGTTGCGCCGGGATACCGGCAACGTTTTGGCGTTCGGCGATGGTGAGCGCGGCCAGTTTCGCGATGAGAGTTTTGAGCTGAATGAGTGTAACGATGCTTGAGGCGGGCGGCATGATGTTGTTGAGTGCAACGCCGAGGGTCATAGCGGTTCCCGAGGTTGCGGTCACGAAGTTCCACCCACAAGCGACAAACTCGCTTACGTGAGATTGAAGCGCGACACGGATTTCAGCGCGCATCGCGTCCAATTCGTTCGGCGCAGGCGGATCCGAACGGATGAAGCGATCGGTTAGACCAACAGCGCCCACATTGATCGAACGCAACATCAGCGGCTCATCATCGCGAAAGATCGAGAGCTCCGTCGAGCCGCCGCCGATATCGATGTTCAGGCTCGTCACTCCTTTTTCCGTGCAGCCGTGCGAAGCTGCGAGCCCGATCAAACGCGCTTCTTCCAGCCCCGAAAGCACGTCAACACGCAGACCAGTTTCCCGTTCGACGACGCGAATAAATTCATCCGCGTTGTCGGCTTCGCGCAGGAACGCGGTTGCGTTCGCTACGACCTGTTCGGCGCCGTGCGTCTCAGCCAGCGAGCGGAATCGCTTGAGACAAGCGACAGCACGTAGCATCGCTGGATCGCTGATGTGCTTGTGGACTAGCGTCTCCTGGCCCAACCGGACGGTTTCCCGATCGCTCGCGAGCACGTCGAACGCATCACTGCGTGCCGCTTCAACCACTACAACTTTGATTGAATTGGAGCCGATATCGATCGCGGCGAGTCTCAAGGAAGTGCCTTTTTGTTCAGGTCGACGAGGTTCGTGGCAGGTTTGGTGGGCGTTGCTTTATCTCGCGGCGGCATCACGCTGACGTTGTCTTCAGCCGGCGCGGGTTCGTCGAGCACTTTCATCACGGCGCGCTTCAGATCGTTGCCGACGCTGCGCACCGAGCGCGACGCATTCAACACCTGGAAGCCATACTCTCCGGTAAGTCGATCGAATACCTTCAGCATCCGCGTCTGATACTCGATGAAACTGTCGTACAGATCTTCACCGAGGTGCAGATCCATCCCCGACTCCCAGTAATCAAAACCGCGTCCGGAAGTGAGCAACCGGTGAACGAGTTGCTGCGCGGTGGTGATGCGCAGATAAAATACAGCGTCCGGCACGAGCGCCATGCCATAGATCGAACGTATCCACGCTGGGTCGACGCCGCGCACTTCCGCGCGCGCGATGGCCGAATAGATGTAACGATCCGTCAGCACCACAAAGCCCGCGCGCAGCGCCGGCAACATCTCGTTTTCCAACCGGTCGACGAAATCCGTCGCGTAGAACAGTTGCATTGTGAGCCGGCCTAACGTTGTTCCGGTCTTCGCGCCCTTGATACCACGTCCGGCGAGAACTGATCGCGTCATGCCGGTGTCGAGCACCGCATGTCCACGCGACTCGAGCCACGTGCGCAGCAGCGCAATGTGCGTCGAGCGGCCGACGCCGTCAGTGCCTTCGACCACGATCAGTTTGCCCGGATAATCTTCTTGTTCCACACCCGGCAAGGGCGTTCCATAAAACTGCATCAGCTAATTCGACCTCGCGCTCTTTTTGTTGTTGAGATGGGGTCCAATCAACATGCGCATCTCTCGTTGCTGGCGCTCAATCGAGCGGCTCGCGTCGATCACCGTCAAGCCAAACTCGTTAACCATCCGGTCATACTCTTCGAGAATCTTGCCCTGAAACATCGTGAAGCTTTCTTCCGGATCGTCGGACCAGCCGATGTCCATGCCGGCTTCGTAGTATTTCAAGCTCGGTCTGCCCGAAACGATGCGATCGATGGCGATGTTGAGCGGGGCGCGGAAAAAGAAAGCCATCGTCGGTTTGATCGCAAACGAGTAAACATCGCGCACCCAGTTGCGATCCACGCCGCGCACCACATCGCGAGCGAAGGCCGTATAGATGTAACGGTCGGCGAGCACGATCGCGCCGGCTTTGAGCGGCGGAATGATGTCGCGCTCGGTGCGGTCGGCGAAGTCTGTCGCGTGCAGCAGCGAAAAGGTGGCGGGGGTTAAAAGGTGGCGCTTCTTCGCGCGCTTTGTCGTATCCTTCACCAGCGGCGACGAGTTCCACTCGGAGAAGAAAACCGGATAGCCTTCGGCTTTCAACCACTGATAGAGCAGCGCCAACTGCGTGGACTTACCGCTGCCGTCGGTGCCTTCAACGACGAAGAGTTTGCCGGGAAATTGATGTTGACCGTAGGAAATCATCGGCGCAGAGACCAGGTTCTTAGTGTTACAGCAGTGTAAAGCTGACCTTTCATAAATCGTTGTATATGAGAATTTTGTACCTCTTACGACACGCCAAATCAAGTTGGAAGGACGCGTCGTTGTCCGACTTTGAACGTCCTTTGAAGGAGCGCGGCAGGGAAGCGGCGGAGCAGATGGGTATATTTCTGGCGTCGAAAAAAGCCGCAGTTTCGGCGTTGATCGTCTCGCCCGCGGTGCGAACGCGGCAAACGATCGAGATCGTTTTGCGCCACGCGCCGCTCGGAGTCGAGCCGCAATTCGACCAGCGAATTTACGAAGCGAGTCTGGCGACGCTGGTGAAAGTCATCTCGGAAATCCCCGACGACAAACAGAGCGCGATGCTCGTCGGTCACAATCCGGGAATGGAAGAGCTGCTGGCTTTTCTCACGCGCGAGACTCGGCACATGTCAACCGGTGCGTTGGCCAGGATCACTCTGGATTGTGCGAGTTGGAAAGACGCCGGCAGAGGCACAGGTAAGTTGGACTGGTTCGT
>DASXXL010000802.1:0-4828 GCA_036503085.1 Pyrinomonadaceae bacterium
CAACTTCAGTTCGGCTTTGGCGCTCGCGGAAGTGCCGGCGAGCGCGTATGCGGAAGAGACCAGTCCAGACTCTTCGATTGCGGACGCGGTCGGGCATGTGGCGACGGAGCTCGGTTGGGGCGCGGCAGACAAAGGTCCGTTTGGAGCTTTAATCCAACCCGGCGCGCGCGTGCTGATCAAGCCGAATTGGGTGTTGCATCACAACCAGGGGACGGGCGGCATGGAGCCGATGATCACGCACCACTCGGTGATCAAGGCGGTGGTCCTGGCGGTGCTGCAAGCGGACCCGGCGGAAGTAATCGTCGGCGACGCGCCGATTCAAACTTGCGACTTCGAGAAGATGCTCGCCGAAGGCGATCTCGTGACGTGGGCTAACGAGTTGTCGAAAGCCGACAGTCGTTTCAAAGGCGTCAAAGATTTTCGCCGCACGACTTCCCAATACGTTAACGGCGTGCGCGTCGCCGAAGAGAACCTGCGGCCGGAAGACGAATTCGTGCTCTTCGACTTGGCCCAAGACAGTTTGCTCGAGCCGATCACCGACGAGAAAGACGACTTTCGGGTTACCTGTTATGACCCGCGCCTGATGGCCAAAACGCATGGCCGCGGCCGGCATCGTTATCTCGTCGCGCGAGACGTGATCGCTGCGGACGTCGTCATCAACCTGCCGAAACTCAAGACTCACAAAAAAGCCGGCATCACCTGCGCGCTGAAAAACCTGATCGGCATCAACGGCAATAAGGAGTACCTGCCGCATCATCGCATCGGCGGCACGAATCTCGGCGGCGACTGCTATCCCGGCGACTCGAAGATCAAACGCATGCTCGAATACACCGCCGATCGACAGAACACGTCCGAGTCGGTTTCGGGCGAAAAGGCGTGGAGCGTCGTGGCTACGCAACTCAATCGGATGCTCCATTTGCTGGGCGACAATCTCGGCATCGAGGGTTCGTGGAGCGGCAACGACACGATCTGGCGCACGGGTCTCGATCTCAACCGCATCCTGCTTTACGGCGAGCTCGACGGCGGCATGGCAGCAACGCCGCAACGCCGAGTGGTGCATGTCGTCGACGCGATCGTGGCGGGCCAGGGCGATGGTCCACTGTCGCCGCTGCCGCTGCCGCTCGGTCTGCTGTTCGCCGGCAACAACGCTGCCTGTATCGATTGGTTTGGCGCCGAGTTGCTTGGTTATGACCCGGAGCTCATCTCGATCGTGCGCGGCGCGTTTGCGAGTTTCCGATGGCCCATAACGAATTGTGAGCCTGAAGAAATCCGGGTTTCCGGTGACTGGGGCAGGGGCAAAGTTAGTGACGTGATTGATGAAGAGAAGTTGCCGGACGTGATTCATCCAGTCGGCTGGCGCGACGCGGCGCGTCCCGCACTGGTCAAACAATAGCCGTGAGATACAACGCACTACAACTCATCGGCAATTTTCATTCGGGCGGCACGGAGCGTCAGGCGGTGCAGTTGACTCGTCTGCTCGTGGAAAGCGGGCGCTGCAACGTCAGTGTCGTGACGCTCGAACGCGACGGCGCATTGTTGCCGGAGATCAACCGGCTCGGCTTCAACGACGTTCCCGAGTTTCGCCTCAACAGTTTTTACGATCTTCAATTCGTTCGTCAGGTGCGTAGGTTTGCGCAGTATCTGAAACGGCACGAAATCGACGTGCTGCATGCGCACGACTTTTACACGAACATCTTCGGCATGGTTGCGGCGGCGCTCGCGCGCGTTCCGGTGCGCATCGCGTCGCGGCGTGAGTCGGCGGTGCGACCGTCGCATCAGCGAGTTGTCGAGCGTGGCGCGTACCGGATGGCTGACGCGGTGATTGCGAACTGCGACGAAGTGCGACGGCAACTCATCGACGAAGGCGTCCCTGCGCGGAAAGTACGCACCGTTTACAACGGCCTCGATCCCGCGCGTGTGCAACTGCCGCAAGCAGATCGAAAAGAGATTCTCGCGAGCTTAAATCTTCCCGAGCGACGCTTCGTCACGATCATGGCAAACATGCGCGCGCACGTCTGGAAGCCCGAGCCGCTTTGCTACAAAGATCATCCGACGTTTCTACGCGCGGCGCAGCTCGTATACGAGCGCGTCCCTGACGCAGGCTTCATCATCGCTGGCGAAGGCGAACTGCTCGAAGCGACTCAGGATCTCGCGCGCAGTCTCGGCATCGCGGACCGAACTTTCTTTATCGGAAGATGCAGGGACGTTGGCCGTATATTGTCCATTTCGGACGTTTGCGTTCTGAGTTCGCGTTCCGAAGGTTTTTCGAATTCGATTCTCGAATACATGGCCGCGGGACGGCCGGTGGTATCGACTGACGTGGGCGGCGCGAGAGAAGCAGTAGTTCACGGCGAAACGGGTTATCTCGTCCCCGCCGGCGATCACGATCAACTCGCAGAGCACATCGCGTCTTTGTTACTGGACCCCGAGCGGGCGCGCGCAATGGGCGAAGCCGGCAGGCGCGTAGTGAACGAAAAGTTTTCGTCCAACAAGCAACTGCAAACTGTCGAGAGTCTCTACGGCGAGTTACTGAAAGTATCGAAGCCGCGGGAAGTTTTATCGGTCAAACAATGCCCGTAACAGAAACAAAGAAACGCTTGCGAGTGCTGATCGCGGCGCCTTCGCTGGACATCGTCGGAGGGCAGTCGCGGCAAGCGGTACGTCTTCGAGAAGGCCTGGGCCGCGAACTGGATCTCGAGGTTGGTTTCGTGCCGCACAATCCGCGCTTGCCCGGCGTGCTCAGGTCGTTGCAGTCGATCAAGTACGTTCGCACGGTCTTCACGACGCTGTATTACGTGCTGTTGCTGCTGTGGCGCGTGCGCCAGTATGACATCATCCACATCTTCTCGGCTTCTTATTATTCGTACTCGCTGAGCGTCATACCGGCCTTATTCATCGCGCGGCTTTACGGCAAGAAATCGATTCTCAACTACCGCAGCGGCGAGGCGGAAGATCATCTCGAAAACTGGCGCACCGCGGTACCGACGGTTCGTTGGGCCAGCGAGGTCGTCGTTCCTTCCGGTTATCTCGTCGACGTTTTTGCTCGTCATGGTCTGAAGGCACGCGCGATTCACAACATCGTCGAGTTGGATCGTTTCTCGTATCGCGAGCGAAACCCACTGCGACCGGTTTTTCTGACGAGTCGTTTGCTCGAACCGCTTTACAACGTGCCGTGCGTGCTGCGCGCGTTTGCGATCATTCAGCAGCATTATCCTGAAGCGACTTTGACTGTCGCAGGCGACGGCTTTTTGCGCGCCGAACTAGAAGCGCTCGCGCGCGAGCTCAAACTGCGTAATTGCGAGTTCATCGGTTTTGTCGCGTTCGACAGGATGCCGGCGCTTTACGATGCGGCGGACATTTATCTCTCCGCCACCAACATCGACAACATGCCGAGCTCGTTAACCGAAAGCATGGCGTGCGGGCTCAACGTCGTCACCACTGACGGAGGTGGCGCGATACCCTACATCATGACCAATGAAGAAACGGGCCTGATTGTCAATCGCGACGATCACGAAGCGCTCGCCGCCGCGGCCATTCGCCTGCTCGAGGATAACGAATTCGCCTTGAAGCTGGCGCGCAACGCCCACGAGTCAAGCAAAAATTTTACCTGGCCTTACATTCGCAACGAGTGGCTGAAGGTTTACCGCGAGCTCGCGAAAGAGAAAGGGCTTTCGTGGAGCGCTACCAGCCAGAGCGTGCCGTTGGCCAAGACCGATTCAGCTCTCTAGAAAGCATCTCCCCTTCATGAAACAAGTCTTCCGCAAAGGACTCAAACACATCGTAGTCGCCGAAGCTCCAGCCCCGATGGTGGTGCCGAATCACGTGTTGGTGAACCCGGTTTTTTCACTGATCAGCAGTGGCACCGAAGGCGCGAGCATTCACGACGAAAGCCTTTTCAAAGAAGTCACGCATAACCCGTCGCAGCTCCGCAAAGTTTGGGACGGAGTGAAAACGATGGGGCCTGGACCAACGATCGCCGAAGTGCGCGCGAAGTTTGAAGAGTACGCAGCGCTCGGCTACGCGGGCGCCGGCATCGTTGTCGAGCGGCATCCGTCGGTGAGTGGCGTGTCGGTCGGCGATCGGGTTGCTTACGGCGGCGAGGGAACGGGTCACGGCGAAACGATTCTCGCGTCGGAGAATTTGATCGTAAAAGTTCCCGAGAACGTGCCGTTCCAACATGCGTGCTTCACGACATTGGGCAGCATTGCGTTGAACTCGATTCGTATTTCGGAAGTGGGTGTCGGCGACGTGGTGGCGGTCATCGGCTTAGGCCTCGTGGGCCAACTCGTGATGCAACTGGCCCAACTTCAAGGCGCACGCACGATCGGCATCGATCTACGCAAAGATCGCGTGGAGCTTGCCCGCAAACTCGGCGCGGATCTTGCGCTGGACGGCAGCGTTTCGATCACCGATGAGGTTAGAGCATACACGAACGGATTGGGCGCTGACTGCGTGATCATCGCAGCGGCTTCGAAGTCGTCGGCGCCGTGCCATCTCGCGCTGGAGATGTGTCGCGACCGCGGCCAGATCGTGGTTATCGGCGCAGTCGATCTCAGCTTCCCCTGGAACGACATGTACCTGAAAGAGATTCGTCTCTTGATGTCGCGCGCGTATGGACCAGGAAGCTACGACCCGCAATATGAAGTGCGCGGACAGGATTATCCGATTGCTTACGTGCGCTGGACCGAAAAGCGCAACATGGAAGAGTTTCTGCGGCTGGTCTCGCGGGGACGGATCGATCTGCAGTCGTTGATCTCGCACGAGTTCGATCTCGCTGATGCGCCGCACGCTTATCAGATCGTGAAAGATCCTGCGGCAACTAGTTTGG